>JBIIQR010000231.1:0-3749 GCA_044341985.1 Burkholderiaceae bacterium | reverse complement strand
TAGGTGCACAATTCGGAAATGTGTTGGTCGGTATTCAACCCGCCTTCGGTTACGAAGGTGATCCTATGCGTTTGCTGTATGAGAAGGGTTTTGCGCCGACTCATGCGTTCTCTGCTTTCTATCGCTACTTGCGCGAAGATTTTGGTGCGGCTGCGGTGCTGCACTTTGGTACTCATGGTGCGCTTGAATTTATGCCGGGTAAACAGGCGGGTATGTCGGGAGATTGTTGGCCTGATCGTTTGATTGGTGATCTGCCTAACTTCTATTTATATGCATCGAATAATCCGTCCGAGGGCATGATTGCTAAACGTCGTGCTGCAGCCACGCTCATTAGCTATCTCACACCACCGATTGCGCAAGCAGGTTTGTACAGCGGCTTAGTCGATTTAAAAGCATCGCTTGAGCGTCTGCGTGGACTCGATCCTGATTCAGATTCAGCGTTAGAGCGCGCTGAGTTGACTGTTTTAGTGCAGACGCAAGCAGCAGAACTTGAGTTAGCTTCCATGGAGCTAGCATGGGGTGACGATTCAGAAGAAAAAACGCAGAAGCTTTATAACGATGTGCTGGAATTTGAATACACGCTCATTCCAGAAGGCTTGCATGTGATTGGTCGTCCGATGTCGGTCTCGGAGCGCACTGAGATGCTGTTGTCAGTTGCTGATGCATCGCATGGGGTACAGCCATCACCGGAACTTCGCAGCATGATTCAAGCGATGCTGACCGAAAGCAAATCCTTAGTCATACCGCCTGAGCATGCTGAACTGATGACCTCACTCGCTGCTATCGATAAGTTGATGTGCGAAGACAATGAGATCAATGGAATTCTGCATGCTTTAGATGGCCGATATGTTCGCCCAGCACCAGGCGGAGATCTCATTCGCACACCAGAAATTTTACCTACCGGCCGTAATCTTCATGGCTTTGATCCTTTCCGCTTGCCGAGTGCGTTTGCCGTTAAAGATGGCAAGCGCATGGCAGAAACGCTGCTCAAGCGTCACATGCTAGATGGAAATCCGCTGCCTGAAACAGTGGCGATGGTGCTCTGGGGTACCGATAATCTAAAAAATGAAGGCGCACCGATTGCTCAAGCCTTAGCGCTGATGGGTACGAAGCCGCGTTTTGATAGTTATGGCCGCATGGCGGGTGCAGAATTATTGCCACTCGAAGAAGTGGGTCGTCCACGTATCGATGTGGTGATTACGTTGTCTGGAATTTTCCGTGATCTGCTGCCCCTGCAAATTAAGCTCTTAGCTGAAGCAGCTTATTTGGCCGCCTCTGCTGACGAACCTGCAGAAATGAATTTTATTCGCAAGCATGCATTGGCTCATCAAGCCGAACATGGCTGTGATCTTGAAACAGCATCACTACGCGTGTTTGGTAATGCCGAAGGTGCGTATGGTTCAAATGTGAGCCAGTTAGTGGATAACAGTCGTTGGGATGATGAAGATGAACTCGCCGAAACTTATACGAAGCGTAAAGGTTTTGCCTACGGTGTGAGTGGTCGTCCAGTACAACAAACCGCTTTGCTAAAGAGTGTTTTGTCGGGTGTCGATTTGGCGTATCAAAATCTAGATTCCGTTGAGTTGGGTGTAACGACCATCGATACCTATTTCGATACGCTGGGCGGCATCAGTCGTGCTGTCAAACGCGCCAAAGGACCGGATGCACCAGTAGCTCCGGTTTACATCAGCGATCAAACTAAAGGTAGCGGTACCGTTCGTACCTTGACTGAGCAAGTCGCGCTCGAAACACGCACGCGGATGCTTAATCCAAAGTGGTATGAAGGCTTACTCAAAAACGGTTATGAAGGTGTGCGCCAGATTGAACTGCATGTCACCAACACCATGGGTTGGTCGGCGACCACGGGACAGGTACAGCCTTGGGTCTATCAAAAACTGACCGAGACTTTCATGCTCGATCCTGAGATGCGTGAACGCATGGCTAAACTAAATCCAACAGCCGCTGCGCGCGTAGCGAGTCGATTGCTGGAAGCTTCAAATCGCGAATTCTGGAAGCCTGACGAGGCGACGCTTGCACAACTCAAGCGCGCAGAAGAAGATTTAGAAGATCGTTTGGAAGGCGTCTACGAAGAGTAAGTTGTTTTGTTTTCGCCAACTTAACTTTCAATCGTTTTCATAAAGTCACCAGTGCGGAAGTGCTCGGTGACTTTACTTATGTCACTCGCCCCCGTTTCACGCGGCGGACAATACTCTTGAGTCATGTAAAAACCACGCCTCTCTGAAGTGAATATCAAGCCGCTCAAAGTTCTTTTTACTTCCCTAATAACTTCTGCTATTTTTCGTGAAGCTGTGATTGAAAAATCGCAAATAATTATTAAAAATGCCATTTAATTAATGGCCATGTGCGATAGGCAGTTCGGGGTTCGAGGGGAGACGACTCATGTACTTGAATCTAGTTGCAGCAGTGCGCGCTGCGATTCCAAAGAAAAAATTCTGGTTAATGTCAGCGGACGAAGCATCCAACGACGCCTCTGGATCCTCTCGCTATTCCGAAAATAAAAGCAGCAAAGATGCCTGCCAAGCTTCTTTGATGGAAATTCTCGAATCGCAAATTATTCCTAATTTGTTAAAAGCGAATGAATCTGCTTCGGCATTTTTTTCTACCGATGGCGCACGAACAGAACTTCCAACCCAAGAAGAGATAGCGCGCTTTGCGCAGCTTTGTATCGATGCCGATGCTGATGCACCTGATACCTTTGTGCAGTCGTTAATTGCAGAAGGATTGGCTTCGGAAGCTATATTTTTGCATTTACTTGCACCTGCTGCCCGTCATTTAGGTTATCTCTGGGATGAAGATATGTGCGACTTCACTCAGGTGACTATCGGCTTAGTTCGGATGCAGCAGATTACCTTGCGTCTGGGATCTGAATTTCAAGAAAAACGTAAATTAGCCATGGATGGCATGCGGGCATTGTTTGCGCCTGTTCCAGGTTCTCAACATACCTTTGGTGTGTTGATGGTTTCCGAATTTTTTCGTCGTGAGGGATGGCAAGTTTGGATGGAATTGGGTTCATCAGAAGCCACGTTACTCGAAGCCGTTAAAAAAGATTGGTTTGATGTGATTGGTTTGTCAGTCGGTATTGATGCTCATGTAGAGTCGTTGACGGACTCTATTCGACATATTCGGTTATCGTCAGCGAACCGCAATGCAAAGATCTTGATTGGTGGGCCCTTGCTGGCCTTGTCCCCAGATTTGTATAAAGAAGTCGGTGCTGATGGCGCTGCAAGCGATGCGGCGAGCGCCGTGGAATTAGCCCGCACTTTATTTTCTGCTTGACGCTTCCTCGTAGTACTCACGCTGTCCTGGCGTGTGGTGGAATCGGTTCGACTTTATCTCGGTCATGGTAATCTCACGCTTTTGCGCGCAGCTGCGTCCTCGTGTCGTGCGTTCCACTTTCTGCCACTGATCCCTTCAATAAGAATACATCTTCATTTGCCTGCGCTTTTAACTAGCAGATGAACACGATATCCCGCACAGCCCACATCATGTCTAACCAGGAAAATTCAGCAGCAAGTTCAGCATTAAGTTCTGACGAAAAGCGTTCATGCGCTTCACTAGCAACGATTTATTCGATGCGCATGCTTGGCCTTTTTATGGTGTTGCCTGTGTTTATTATGGAGGCGCGTCAGTACCCGGGTGGTGACGATCCGTCCAGCGTTGGCTTGGCCATGGGTATGTATGGTTTGGTGCAGGCGGCGCTGCAAATACCGTTTGGTTTGGCTGCGGAT
>JBIIQR010000230.1:0-3756 GCA_044341985.1 Burkholderiaceae bacterium | reverse complement strand
TAAGGGAACGCCCATCACTTTTTCGCCTGAGTTCCAGAACGCTCTGAAATCCTATGAGTGGCCGGGCAATGTGCGCGAATTATCGAATCTTGTGCATCGTTTCTCCACCTTGTTTGCAGGCCAGTACTTGACTCTGGCGAGCATACCGGTGTCGATGTTGCCTAAGGGTTTGCAGAAACTTCAACAAGAGCGAGCTGGCGAGGAGCCTGCGCCACCTTCTGCAGATGTGTTGCAAATGTTTGCGCTGGAAGAGCCGGGTACGGTGCCTGCCTCAATCCCTGCATCTGACGAACCTAATCATGTAGAAGACATCATCATGCTGGCCCAAGGTGGACCTGTGCTGCCACCTGAAGGTCTATCCCTGAAAGAAAAAATGGCGCAAATCGAGCGAGCGTTTATTGAACAAGCGCTGGATCGATCTGCAGGTAACGTATCTAAAACAGCGCGTCTGCTCAATTTGCAGCGAACGACGCTGATTGAAAAAATCGATAAATATCGGCTTCGCTCCGCGTAAGAGAAATTATGTCTAAGCCTAAACTTCAAACGAGCAGTGTGATTGGTGTCGTCGGTGCGCTGTTGGTGATCGCTGCTGCGACCGGCGGTAACTTTATGCAATTCGTCGATTTGCCTGCGGTTCTGATTGTATTTGGTGGCACCTTCTTGTGCGTTTTGTCGAAGAGCACGCTTCCAGAATTCAAGAGCGCATTTGATACGGCACGCGAAGCTATTTCGCATTCACCCACGCGCTTGAGTGATCTGATTGATGAAATGATTGAAGTCGGTCGTGTCGCGCGTTACAACGATCGCTGGATGGTGATGTTAGAGGATCGTGAATATAACGATCGTTTTATCGCCAAGGCAGTCCGGCTGTGGGTCGATGGTCTTGATCCCGTTCTGTTGAAAGATGCTTTGTTGCGTGAGCTGGCAGAAGAAAAGACACGTTACGATAATGCGCGTGATTTTTTCGCGTATGCCCAAGAGTTGGCCCCCGCGATGGGTATGATCGGTACGCTCTTGGGTCTGGTACTCATGATGGGGAACATGAGTGACCCGCGTGCGATTGGCCCCGGCATGGCGGTGGCCTTATTGACTACCTTGTACGGCGCGATACTCGCGAACGTTATCATGGGTCCGCTGGTACAAAAAATTATGGGCCATGGCAAGCGCATACGAAATAATTATGAGCTCGTGATCGCCGGCATGTTATTCCTGCAAAAAGGTGGTGATCCACGCATGCTGCCAGATCTTTTGCTGGGCAATCTGAAACAAGACGTCGAACCCGAGCCCGAAGCCTTGCCAGTACCTGAACCCGATGCGGAGCCAGCGCAAGTTGCACTGCCATCAGCCGAGACGGACACCAAGTCCTGAATCTGATGAGTATTGACAAAGAGGTTGCCGAACTAGAGAAGCCTGAACATCAATCGATGTTTGCGGCGTCGAATTTGTTCGATGACGATCATCCTTCGCATTCCCCTCGTCTTCCTTGGCCACCATGGATAGTCACGTTTGCCGACATGGTGATGCTGCTGTTGGCCTTCTTCGTTTTGTTACTGTCTTTTTCTGATCTTGATCCCACGCGTTTTCATGACGTGAGTGGTTCATTGCAAAAATCGCTGGGTAGTGAGAAAGCGCCGCCCGTAGTCATTGCGCCACCCACAGATACTCAACTGGCAGCCGGTGGCCCATCCACTGCCGGCGGTCCTGCGACAGAAGCAGGGCCGTTTTCAGAACAACTCGCTAAAGATCTCGGTAAGTTACAAAAAGAACTCTCAACCGATTTAGTGGGCAATAAGATTCAGCTGCGTACTGAAAATGGTCGATTGGTTTTGCAATTACCCGAGCGCGGAAAAGGGGTGATGCCGCAAGAGTTAATCGATCTGTATAGTCGTATCGCCGAAGCACAAGCGCAAGTTGAAACCGTTGTTGAAGTACGTGAGGGTGTCGAGACGGGTGAGCGGATTGCAGAAACTGCTCGTCAGATTGAGAAGTTACGTGAAGCCTTGAAGAGCGAGATTGTTAAAGGTCAAGCGCAAGTTGAACGTGATGGCGAACGCATCGTGATTCGTATGGTGGTGCAAGGTAGCTTTTATTCTGGAAGTGCGGATCTTGCCACTGATTTTATGCCGGTCTTAAATAAAATTGGTAAGACCATCACCGAAGCGGGTGGCCGCATCGTGATTGAAGGACATACCGATGATGTGCCTTTATCTGGGCACAATCGCTTTCGTTCCAACTGGGATTTGTCGGGTGCGCGTGCAGGCGCTGTGGCGGATTACTTGAGTGAGCGTGGCGGCGTGCCTCGCGAGCGTTTGATGGTTAGGGGCATGGCGGATACCAAACCGGTAGCTGCTAACGATACCCGTGAAGGCCGCGCTAAAAACCGCCGCATCGAAATACTCGTGGATGCATTCGGTAGTTAAATTACTGCAGTAGTTACATTGCCACAGCGCTTACATTCCAGTAGCAGTAAACCCCCGCTGTCATCCGTACCGCCTTATTCAGGCTTAGCTACCGAAGGCTTGTTGTAGGCGGGAACATCCGTACTTGCATTGCCGCTAGGTCGAGATTGCTCACGATTGTAGGCAACGCTGCGCTCCTTGGGTTTACTTTCCTTTTCACGCTCTTTTGCTAGTTCACGCTCGCGTGCAGCTTCACGTTCCTTTGCCAGTTCGCGTTCACGTGCGGCTTCGCGTTCTTTAGTAAGTTCACGCTCGCGTGCCACTTCACGCTCACGCAAGCGGTCACGTTCACGCGCTAATTCGCGCTCTTTATCTTTGAGTTCTTTGTCACGTCGTGCGTTTGCAGCCGCCTGCTCTTGCGCAGCTTTTTCGGCCTCTAGAGCGCGAGTACGTTCTTGTTGCTGCTGCAGTTTGGCGAGTCCTTCAACGTCTTTTTTAATTGCTTCAACGTTAGAGACGGAGCCTTGCAAATTATTGACTTGGCCAGATAAATCTTTGACTGACTTAGATTGTTCTTTGAGCAGTGCATCAAGTCCGCTGAGTTGCTGCAGCAGCGCTTTGTTAGCGGCCTCGGCACGCGCTGCTTCAGCTTTTGCTGCTTCAGCTTTGGCTTTAGCGGCTTCAATTTTTTTAGCGTTATCAGCGTTGTTGGTTTCAGCTTTTTTAGGCGCTGGTTCAGCAGTTTCAGCTTTTTCAGCTTTTTTAGGTGCGGCAGGCTCTGGTTGAACTACTGCAGCTTTACCTACCGGCTCAGGTGCTTTTTTCGGTGTGCCTTTGGCGATATCAATAATGGTGGCGATTTTTTCTTCAATCGCTTGCTGAACAGATTGCGTACTTTCCTGTTTCAGATTGAGTTCAGTTAATTGCGTATTAATATCATCCATCGATTCCATGCGACGCTTAAGATCAACCGCGCGTTTACCAACGGCCAGCATCATTTCGTCTAATTGCTCGACCTTGGCTTGTAATTGAACAGCGATAAAACTAAAGGTGCCAGCGCATCCCACTAAAACAGCGGCCACCAACGCCAGCACCACTTTAGATTGGTTGGATGTTCGTTGTGCACCATCAATGAGTTTTTCAGCTGCTTTGTTGAGTTGTCCGCCAGTCGTGGTGACATGCGATGCAGAACGATTCGCTACTTCAGCGGCATCCAGAACGATGGTCATAAGCGACTCGAGCTGCTGTGAGGCAGAGCGATTATTTTCGACCAAAATTTGCACCGCTTCTAGCGCGCGGTTGGCAGTGTCTTTAGAAACAGAGATGTTTCCGTCACCATTTTCTGTTTCAGTGGATT
>JBIIQR010000229.1:0-3781 GCA_044341985.1 Burkholderiaceae bacterium | reverse complement strand
GCGATTTTGGACGCTCAAGCTTTCATACACGTCATGAAATACGTCGAGTCGATGATCCCTCCACGCTAATGGCCGAGGGTGGGTCTAAGGTGGTTTGGGTCGATCAACGCATAGAAAAATCGGTGCCGCTGCCCGATGAGATGCGCGCTTTGATAGTTAAATTACGTGTCACGTGATTGTTATTACTTGAATGGCCGTGGCAGAATTGCATGTTTGATTTTTTACTGAATTTTTCTTCGGTCTCTTCTACGTTTTGCAGGAACATATATGAAAAAGCTTTACCCAGATGCGGCGAGCGCGCTCGCAGGCGTTGTTAAAAATGGTCAGACCGTTGCAGTAGGTGGTTTTGGTTTGTGCGGTATTCCCGAAGCCTTGATCGCTGCTTTGCGCGATTCGGGTGTGCAGGGTTTAACGGCCATATCAAATAATGCCGGTGTTGATGGTTTTGGTTTGGGCCAATTGCTCAACACGCGTCAAATCAAAAAAATGATTGCTTCCTATGTGGGCGAGAACAAAGAATTCGAACGCCAATATCTCGCCGGTGAATTGGAGTTGGAATTCACGCCTCAGGGAACCCTCGCTGAAAAACTGCGTGCAGGTGGCGCAGGCATTCCAGCATTTTTTACACGCACTGGTGTAGGTACGCTGGTTGCTGAAGGTAAGGAGTTGCGTGAATTTGATGGCGAGACCTATGTGATGGAAAAATCACTGGTGGCCGATGTGTCGCTGGTTAAAGCATGGAAAGCAGACCCGGTTGGCAATCTGATTTATCGCAAGACCGCGCGCAACTTTAATCCGAATGTTGCAATGGCGGGTAAGACAACGATTGTTGAGGTTGAAGAATTAGTTGGGATTGGCGAGCTTGATCCTGATGCCATTCATACCCCGGGTATTTTTGTTCATCGTATTGTGGTGAACGCTAACCCAGAAAAACGTATAGAACAACGCACGGTTCGTGCACAGTAAAGCGGAGAAATTACGATGGCATGGACACGTGAAGAAATGGCCGCTCGTGCAGCGAAAGAACTGCAAGATGGCTTTTATGTAAATTTAGGCATTGGTCTGCCGACGATGGTGGCCAACTATGTTCCGAATGATATTGAAGTGTGGCTGCAATCTGAAAATGGTTTGTTAGGTATTGGCCCGTTTCCAACCGAAGACGCCGTCGATGCTGATTTGATTAATGCGGGTAAGCAGACGATTACGGCAATTCCTGGTTCATCAATTTTCAGCTCGGCGGATTCATTCGGCATGATCCGCGGCGGTAAAGTGAACATTGCTATTTTAGGAGCGATGCAGGTATCCGAGCATGGTGATCTCGCGAATTGGATGATCCCCGGGAAAATGGTGAAGGGTATGGGCGGCGCGATGGACTTAGTGGCCGGTGTACAACGCGTTGTCGTTTTGATGGAACACGTGGCCAAAGCCAAAGATGGAACCAAATCGCACAAGTTGTTAAAAAAATGCACGCTGCCTTTGACCGGTGTGGGTGTGGTCGATCGCATCATCACCGATTTGGGCGTGCTGGATGTCACTGAAAAAGGGTTGAAGCTAGTTGAATTAGCACCTGGTGTGACCAAAGAAGAGTTGATTGATAGCTCGGACTGCGAGATTCATTTTTAGTCTGCTTTACTTTATTCTGGCTAGTAATTAGCAAAGCCCAGTCCATAAATAGACTGGGCTTTTTTCTTTAGATGAACTCTTTTCTAAGTCTCCTGCCGTTGTTTAGCAACACAATGTACTAGTTGATGTACTGACCTGTTACTACCTTGATTTTTCAGTCTTATTTTTGCGCATACTTGTTTCACTAAAGCGTGCAGTGCACGATTTTTTTGAATTCAATAGATAGGGGCAGGCCATCATGCGAGGTTCTTCTGGGATTCCTAAAAGCGATATCAACACGACGTTGGTGCCTGATTCCACAGCGAGTACTGATGCAGAATTAAAAAATAGTACAGAACCTTATAAGCGATTAAAAACGCGAAAACCACCCTCGGTTCGAGAAAAAGAGAGGGCTCACGCTCAGGGTGATAATGTTAAAACAGGTAAGGACTACGCCGCAGAAAGCAAATTACATGCACCCAGCGCAAGGGAGAGCAACAGTCCGCTTTCACCTCAAGACATGAATCAACATACAGCGCCAGTTGTTTCTTCTTCGCGAAAAAATTCGCAAATGAAAAGCGAGACTCATACTAAAGCGAATGATATTAAAGAAATTGCAGTATCACTGGCGCTTCGTATTCAACCCGCATTGGTCGAAAAGGAATTGGATCAATTAGAAATTGTTATGAAGGGCCTAGAAGACAACAATCTTCGATTTAACCGTCCACCACTTGTTAACTATAGCGAAATCAAGGAGTTTATTCGAACAGGAATTATCAGGGTGATCGAGTTTAGGGAGGGTGTCATTTCCGATCAGGCAGAGGATTTGCTGATACGCATGATTCGACTGGGTTGTGATCCGAATGTGGCGGATAAATATGGAAACTCGGTACTCATGCTTGCCTGTAAGGCAGGGCGATCTGCGTTGGTAAAGGTACTTCTAACCGAATGCCCCTATCTCAGAAAAGACTGGCTTAATGTTCATGGCCAAAATGCGGCGATGATGGCTTATAAATATGATAATTCCCAGCTGTATCTTTTACTCGAGGAGGCGGGAATCTCTCGACACCCTGAAAACCCAGCCATTGAGATGTATCTCAGTTCATTTCAAATTGCCGGCGACGAATTAACAGATTCTGAAGCGGATGACTATGTAGATTTATTTGAAGAAAATAACTTTATGAATCTTGCTGATGTGAATGGACAAACTTTACTCTTTCATGCCGTTATCCATGAAGATGTTGATTTTGTTACTTTTCTTTGCGAACAGAAAAAATTTCCTAATGTATCGCTACGCGACCGTAATCAACAATCTGTGTTTGATTACATAAAGCAGATCAAAGATCCAGAAAAAAAGAAAAAAATATCTCAGCTTGTCTATAACTTGAGTCTGGAGACCGGCTCGCTACAACAGCTCGCCAACTATACTTATTCGGGTGGTGTTTTGAAAAAAGATTAATTACTGCGCTGCCCAACCGCCATCCATATTCCATGCAGCGCCTCGCACCTGAGATGCTGCGGAGCTGCATAAAAATACAGCCAGCTCGCCTAACTGTTCTGGCGTGACGAATTCAGCCGATGGCTGCTTTTCTATGAGTAGCTCGTGCTTTGCTGCTTCTTGCGAAAGCGATTTGTCGTGCGCACGCGCATCGACTTGTTTTTGCACCAGTGGTGTCAGTACCCATCCCGGGCAAATTGCGTTACACGTAATGCCCGTTTGCGCGTTTTCTAATGCGGTGACTTTCGTCAACCCGATGATGCCGTGTTTGGCGGCGACATAGGCTGATTTACCAGCCGAGCCTACTAAACCATGCACCGAGGCGATGTTGATGATGCGCCCCCAGTTATTTTTTTTCATGAAGGGCAAGGCTAAGCGCGAGGTGTGAAATGCTGAACTCAGGTTGATGGCAATTACAGCATCCCAGCGTTCGACTGGAAAATCTTCTACATTGGCGACGTGCTGAATACCGGCATTGTTAACTAAAATATCGATGCCACCCATTTGAGTCGCGGCCTCGCGCATCATGTGCTCGATCTCAGTCGCTTTCGACATATCAGCGCCACTGTAGATCGTGCGTACTCCATGCTGTTGAGCGATATCTTTTTGCATTTGATCAATAACGGCGGCATCGCCAAAGCCATTCAATACGATATGCGCGCCCTGAGCGGCGAGTGCATG
>JBIIQR010000228.1:0-3783 GCA_044341985.1 Burkholderiaceae bacterium | reverse complement strand
CCCTGCTTGCCAGAAAAATCAGCGCCCACCGCTAGTGAACCACCCTGGGATCAGCGCGTTTACGCCCTTAATCATGTCGCTAAGAGTCTGCTTTCGTCGCTTAAAGTCTGGGATGCGATGAATTCGTCGCGTATTGCAGCGGTCGATGCAATGGCTGTACAGGGTGACGATCCAGCTAATCCCGGTTGCCTGGGCTTTAATGCCTATGGCGCGCGAGTCGGTGCATTAGCGTGGATAGTTGAAGACAGCAATCTGAATCGCGCTTTGGACTCTGCCTTGAGTTTCGCATCTGGCATCAATTTCATTAAAGGGCGCGCCAAACAGCTTTTACATACTCAGCACCATGTGCAGGTGATGTTGGATGACGGTGAAATGCATACCACGTCGTTAATCATAGGTGCTGATGGCGCTAATTCATGGGTGCGGTCACAAGCTGACATAAGCATCGATTACCGTTCTTATGATCAACGTGCGGTGGTAGCGAATTTTTCATGCACGAATGCTCATCATGGCGTTGCAAGCCAATGGTTTCTAGGATCGGATGGCATTGTGGCTTTGCTGCCTTTGCCCGGCCAACGCGTATCGCTGGTATGGTCGGCACCTGAGGCACTGGCGAATCGAATGCTGGCAGAGCCTCCAGAAAAACTGTGTGATCGTCTTTCTGCATTACCCGGTCAAACACTGGGGCAGTTTGAGATGCTGCCACCCACACTACCGAAAACCATACCTTTGCGTTTGATACGTTCGCATTCGTTGATTGCCAACCGAATTGCGCTCGTGGGTGATGCAGCTCATGTTGTGCATCCCTTGGCGGGTCAAGGTATGAATTTAGGTTTTGCGGATGTGGATACGCTGCTCTCCGTTCTTAGTCAGTCAAACGAGGTCGATTGTGGCAATGCTCGTTTGCTGAATCGTTATGCTCGCCTGCGCGCTGAAGATGTTTTACTCATGCAGGTCACGACAGACGGTTTGCACAGACTTTTTTCGTCTGACCTACCACCCGTCAAACAATTAAGAAATGTAGGAATGCGGTTGATCGATAAAATACCCTTCCTAAAAAATCATCTTGCAAGACAGGCCTTGGGTCACTCCTATTCTTCAAACACTACTGAAAGTTTCTGATGAAGTTAGTTCAACGTTTCGCACTGGGATTTCTTTTTGTACTTGCTCTGCCTGCATCGGCTCAAACAATTGAAGAAAAGCTCAAAAAAACGCTTACCCAACGATTAGGAGATGGCACGCAAATCGAGACGGTTATTAAGACACCGTACAACGGCCTCTTTGAAGTTAAGGTAGGCAGTGAAATTATTTATTCTGATGTCGACGGTAAATTCGTATTCATTGGACGCATTCTCGATACAGAAACATCGAAAGACATTACGCAAGCGCGTTTGGATGAAATCAATAAAATCAAATTTTCTGATCTTCCGCTCGATGCTGCCATTAAAAGTGTCAAAGGGACGGGTAAGCGCGTGATTGCTGTCTTTGAAGATCCTAATTGCGGCTACTGCAAACGCTTTCGCAAGACCTTGGCGGATACTAAAGACATTACGGTGTATACCTTCATGTACCCCATTCTCAGCGATGATTCACGCACCAAAGTGAAAAATGTGTGGTGCTCAGCCGATAAAGCAAAAACCTGGGATGACTGGATGCTTAATGGTAAAACTCCAGCTGCAGCAGCGGAATCGTGTAATGCGACAGCATCAACGGACAAGGTAGTTGAGCTAGGCCGCAAACTGAAAGTGACTGGTACTCCTACCATATTCTTTACTGATGGCTCACGCGTACCAGGTGCGATTGATTCCAAGGCTTTGGAATCGCGCTTAGCATCTATCAAATAAAAATCACTCCATACGTTCTCACCTATAACTAACAAGGATAGACATGTTCAAAGGCATTCTGCTGAATAAAAATGAAGACGGCACAACCCGCGCTGAGCTAACCCAAATCGATGAAGCGAATTTGCCAGCAGACGGTGATGTCACCATCGCAGTCGAATACTCGACAATTAATTACAAAGATGGTTTAGCTATCACCGGCAAATCGCCGGTAGTGCGTAAGTGGCCTATGGTGCCCGGCATTGATGGCGCTGGCGAAGTGATTGCATCGACGCATGCATCATGGAAGGTAGGCGATCACGTTGTGCTGAATGGCTGGGGTGTCGGCGAAGCGCACATGGGTTGTTTGGCAGAGCGCGCCAAACTTAAAGGCGATTGGTTGATACCGCTGCCTAAAGGTATGTCAACCCGTACAGCAATGTCGATTGGTACCGCTGGTTATACCGCGATGTTGTGTTCTATGGCTTTAGCTGAACAAGGCGTAAAGCCAACTGATGGTGAAATATTAGTCACTGGTGCATCCGGCGGTGTGGGTAGCGTGGCAATTGCCATACTTGCTGCGCGTGGCTACAAGGTGATCGCCTCGACAGGAAAATTAGCTGAAGCAGATTACCTCAAGTCGTTAGGTGCTGCGGAGGTAATTGACCGCGCCGAACTGTCTGCACCCGGCAAAGCGATGCAAAAAGAGCGTTGGGCAGGTGTCGTGGATTCAGTTGGCTCGCATACGTTGGCTAATGCAGTGGCGCAGTGCCGCTATGGCGCAACGGTGGCGGCTTGTGGTTTGGCGCAAGGTATGGATTTTCCTGCGACGGTCGCGCCATTCATTTTGCGTGGTGTGAAATTAATTGGTGTTGATAGTGTGATGGTGCCGACTGCGCGTCGTATTGCTGCCTGGTCTAATTTAGCACTTGAGATCAAGCCCGATACGTTGGACAAAATCACGCACGAAATCACCTTAGCTCAGGCGTTGGAGTGGGCACCAAAAATTCTCGCGGGCGCAGTCAAAGGCCGACTCGTCGTTAATGTGAGGACGTGATGGCAACACGTCGCGAATCTGTACATTACCGTATCGTTCCACTCGACCCGGTAATGCATCTGTTTGAAGTAACTATCACTATCACTAAGCCCGCCACCGAAGGCCAGCTGTTTTCTCTTCCGGCATGGATACCAGGTAGTTACATGATTCGCGAATTTGCTCGCAACATCATTAGCATTGGCGCGAGTTCTGAAGGTCGCAAACTACGTTTAAAAAAACTCGATAAACACACGTGGCAAGCGGCGCCATGCAAGGGCGCGCTTGTCATGACGTATCAAGTTTATGCGTGGGATTTATCGGTGCGTGCGGCGCATCTGGATCAGACGCATGGATTTTTTAACGGTACTAGCGTTTTCCTTAAAGCGCATGGCAAAGAAGCCTTGCCGCATATCGTTGATATTCAAGCACCCGAAGGCGAATCATTTAGTGCTTGGCGTGTTGCGACTTCGTTGCGCGAACTAAAAGCTCGCAGGCATCGATTCGGCACCTATGTGGCTGATGATTATGATGAATTGATTGATCATCCGGTTGAGATGGGTGAGTTCGAATTGATTTCATTCCAGGCGCATGGCGTGCCGCATGAGATGGCGATTACCGGAAAAGTGCCCGGGCTCGATATCCATCGTCTTACCTCCGATCTGAAAAAAATCTGCGAAGAACAAATCGCTTTTTTTGAGCCGAACAGCAAATCTGTACCAATGTCACGTTATGTGTTTCTCACACTGGCGGTCGGTGATGGCTATGGTGGCTTAGAGCACAGGGCATCGACGGCATTGATCTGCGCGCGCAATGATTTGCCAGTGCTAGGTCAAGCGGAGCTAACGGATGGGTATCGTGGTTTTCTTGGGCTGTGTAGTCATGAATATTTTCATACGTGGAATGTGAAGCGCATTAAGCCGGCTGCGT
>JBIIQR010000226.1:0-3791 GCA_044341985.1 Burkholderiaceae bacterium | reverse complement strand
TAACGGCTACCAAAATTAGCTGTCGTTAGCCAGATTTCGCCATTGATGATACTGTAATTAAATAAGCTTACGTAAAAACCTACGTCACCCCCCGTTACCAAAACAGCATGATGGACTGTGCGTGTTTTACTCTGATAGCTTGGAGAGTCTGATGCAAAAAATTATTTCTCGCTGCACTTTGCTGCTACTGTTTAGCACTCCCTTATTATCCACTGCTGATACCACTCAGTGGATTGCTGACAAGCGTGGATGCAAGGTCGTCAATATCGCGCCACTAGAAGGTGAAAGCATTACTTGGAGTGGTGAATGTAAGAACGGGATTGCCCATGGCGAAGGCACGCTGACCTGGTTTCAAAAAGGCGTCAAAGTTGAGACCTACAGCGGACCGATAGTCAATGGTTATGCTGAAGGACGCGGGCGATTAGTACGTGGCAGCGGTGTCTACGTCGGCGAATGGAAAAAAAGTCTGCAACACGGCAAAGGCCGCTTTGAAGAATCCGATGGCAGCTGGTATCAAGGTGAATGGGAAGATGGCCAACCCCATGGTCGCGGCCAGATGCTAACACCCGACGGAGAGCTACTCAAAGGCTACTGGAATAAGGGTGAATTCGAAGAAGCGGGTGCCATGCCCGGAAGAACCTGATCATTCATATGTCGTTTACGTAAATACTTCAAAAAATCGTCTATGGTGGATGATCTTGTGAATGAGGTCATCTGCTTTATTATGCAGCGCATAATTTAGAACACTCTGCATAATTACAGCAACCATGGCTACCCGAATTTCCCGCACCGCCTTTCTCACTTTATTACTGATTGCCGTCATGATGGGCGGCAATCACGTTGCTGCGCGATTCGCATTTAATGATTCAGTGAGCGTTATCACCGCAGTGATTTTTCGTAGTGGCGTTACCGCCATCATCATCACTCTTCTACTAGTACAGCAAAAAGTACAGATACAATTTTCAACACGTCACAAGCGAGTCATGCCAGTCATTGGCGTGTTGGTAGCCATACAAAGTTTTTGCCTTTATTCGGCTGTCGCCCGACTGCCGATTGCCTTAGCGTTATTAGCATTTAATACCTACCCCTTGTGCAGCGCATTTTGGGCGCGTGTACTGTACAAACACCGTGCTGAACCCTTCGTTTTAAAAGCGATGCCAGTAATGTTGTTAGGGCTTGCGTTAGCTCTCGATGTATTCGGTGCTGCATCAGGTTTGGGTGCAGCGGCGCACTGGCAACAAATCGGTGCGGGTGTGGGCTATGCCATCGCAGCAGCAGCCACGTTTGCGCTCGCCATGATTTTGACGCAGCATGAAGCTGTTGATCTAGATGGTCGCGTGAGAACTGCAATGACGATGGGTATGGTGGTGCTATTAGCCTCTGCATTTGCTATCGTTAGCGGTGGATGGTCGCTACCTCGCACGTCATTAGGCTGGTGGGGCTTAGGTGGATTAACGGCATTGTATGGAACCGCGTTCACACTCATGTTTAGCCTACTACCTCGACTAGGCGTGGTTGGCAATTCAGCCATCATGAATATCGAACCGGTATTTGCCTTAGTGTTAGCTTGGCTGTTACTGGGTCAAACAATCGCACCGATACAAGTGGTCGGAGCTATGATCGTGGTGTCTACCGTGATGGTGCTAGGCTTACGTCGTAGGTAAACTACATACTCCTGATAAAACAATATATCGGTCCTTGAAAAGGCTATGCAGCATGGACAAAATAGATTTTTCTGCCTGGCAAGTTACACATGCCACTAAATTTCGTTTGGATGAATTTGATACCACTCCACCCGACGAGTTGGTGATTGATGAAGATGAGCTCAAACATCATCGAACCAAATTAGACGAAAAGCTAAATAAATTACAGTCCCTGCTGTACTCTTCAAAATCAAAAGCGGTATTACTCATTCTGCAGGGCATGGATACGTCAGGCAAAGATGGAGTGATTCGCCATGTGTTTTCTCATGTCAGTCCTTTGGGCATGCATGCAATTGCGTTTGGCGCCCCGACCGAACATGAACAACGCCATGATTTTTTATGGCGCATACATAATAAGTTACCTGCATTAGGTGATATGACAATTTTTAATCGCAGTCACTATGAAGATGTACTGGTGACTCGTGTGCGCGGAATGATTGATAAAGCGACTTGCGAAAAACGTTACAAGCATATTAATAATTTCGAATCTCTTTTAACTGATAATAATACTGTCGTCATCAAATGTTATTTGCATATCTCGCGCTCTGAACAGAAAAAACGTTTGCAGTCACGATTAGACGACCCATCAAAGCATTGGAAGCTGCAGGCATCCGATTTTGCAGATAGAAAATTGTGGCCTGACTTTATGGCAGCCTATCAAGATGCCATCGCTGCCACCAGCACCAAGCAAGCACCTTGGTATGTGATACCTGCTGATTCAAAACCTCATAGAGATTTATTTATCGCCAACCTATTGGTACAAACACTCTCGCGGCTTGACTTACCCTTACCCAAACCCACCTTTTCTATCGATAAAATAAAGCTCGACTAATGCGCTGGCAAACAGGAGATGTGTGGGGTGGATTAGCGGCGATGATGGTAGCGCTGCCAGCTGCGATTAGCTTTGGCGTCATCGTCTACGAACCTTTAGGCCAAATGTATAACGCACAGGGTGCTATGGCCGGCATCATCGGTGCCACATTACTTGGTTTTTTTGCCGCGATGTTCGGCGGTTGTAAGCGATTAATTTCTTCACCCTGCGCACCGGCTGCCGCTGTGTTGTCGGCATTCGCGATTCAATTTACCCAGTCCGGCATGCCGCCTGATCAAATTTTATTAGCCTTGTTGCTGATAGGCCTGCTCGCTGGTGTTTTTCAAATAGCGTTTGGCTTGTTGAAGTTGGGTAGCTTGATTAAATACATGCCTTACCCCGTCGTCAGCGGCTACCTCGCCGGTGTGGGTCTGATCATCATCGCTGCTCAAACACCCAAGTGTTTAGGTATTACCGGCAACCAGGGATTCTGGTTCGCCATCTCCTCAGCCGACCAGTGGCGCTCGGCGAGTTTAATTGTGGGTGTGGTTACAGCTGCGCTGATGATTATCGGTCCTCGAGTTACTCAGCGCATTCCAGCCGTCATTATCGCGATCATCGGCGGTATCACAACGTACTGGCTACTCAGTTTTTGGGATGCCGATCTGTTACAACTTCAGAACAACACACTCATTGTGGGTCAACTCGGGGGCACCACCACCAGTGGCGATACCAACGATGCGATGAGCGGTCTCACGAATTTTTTTACAAGCATCAGCCTGCCCTACCGCGCGCTAGCCGATGCGTCATTGCCACCGATTAAAGCGCTGCTCTATCCCGCGCTGACCTTGGCGATACTACTTTCTATTGATACGCTCAAGACTTGCGTTGTATTAGATTCACTCACGCATAGCCGCCATGATTCGAATCGTGAATTGCTAGGCCAAGGCATAGGCAACGTGGCCTCTGCGCTGTGCGCGGGTATGCCCGGCTCGGGCACGATGGGTGCCACCCTACTTAATATCTCTAGCGGTGGGCAGACGCGCGCTTCGGGAATGATCGAAGGTGTGATGATATTAGTGGCTTATGTACTACTGGCTGCAATGCTAGCCTGGCTACCCTTAGCTGCACTGGCCGCTATTTTGGTGGTAGTTGGTTTTCGCATGATCGATCGTCACAGCTTCGCGCTTCTCAAATCAAGTGATACGAGGCTAGATTTTTTTGTCATCATTGCCGTTGCGATGGTGGCGTTGACGATTAGTTTGATTGCAGCGACA
>JBIIQR010000225.1:0-3796 GCA_044341985.1 Burkholderiaceae bacterium | reverse complement strand
CAACACCGGCTCGAATGGCAGCAGCTAAAATAGATTCACCGGCGTCACAACTAAATTGGCGACCGCTGGGATTAACAAGTACCTGGAACGTCATACAATCTCACGAATGAAAAATAAACAGTTAAATGGCTTGGGCAAACCGCGCCTACTTATCGTTGGATGCGGTGATGTCGGAATGCGCTTGATACCTTTGCTGCGATCACGTTTCCGCGTGTTTGCTCTGACCAGTCAGCCAGAGCGGTTATCTGAATTACGCTCAGCAGGTGTTATTCCTATACTCGGCAATCTCGATAGTCCTCAAAGCTTGTATCGGCTGAAAGGCTTGTCAGACATCGTCGTCCATTTGGCACCGCCACCTATGCAGGGCTCGCTGGATCAACGCACTCGCAGTCTGGTCGCCATTTTACCCCGACATGGCAGGCTTGTTTATGTCAGTACTACCGGCGTTTACGGTGATTGCAAGGGCGCTTACTTTGACGAGACTAGACCGGTTGCGCCCGTCAACGCGCGTGCCGAGCGTCGGGTGGATGCTGAGCGGGTTTTGCGCCGCTGGGCGCGCCATCACGAGGGAAAATTATCCATACTGCGCGTGCCCGGTATTTATGCCGCCGATCGATTGCCGCTAGAGCGTTTACGCCAAGGCACGCCGGCATTACTAGACGCTGACGATGTCTACACCAATCATATACACGCCGACGATCTGGCTCAGATCATTGCCTTGGCTTTGTTTCGTGCGCAGCCACTGCGCGTTTATCATACGGTGGATGATTCTGCGTTGAAGATGGGTGACTACTTCGATCAGGTTGCCACCGCATTTAAATTACCACGACCGCCACGCGTGCCGCGCGCTGAATTATCGAAACAAGTCTCGCCTATGCTGCTGTCGTTTATGTCAGAGTCGCGGCGTTTATCCAACGAGCGTATGAAAACGGAATTAGGTGTTCGTTTACGCTGGCCAGCTGTTAGCGATCTATTGGCGAGCCTTCCGTCACCGCCGACTTGATCCCATCCACCCACGATCGTGCGGGTAACTTGGTGATGTCGTTGATGACAGCAGCGCGCGCATAGAGATCAGCAAAATTCACCGTGGGTGCATTTTTAAATGCAATAACGACGACGTTACCTTGATGGACCTCGGGTAAGCAAATCGCAGCATCGAATGCTTCACATATCGCCGGCACGTTGCGTTGATAACTTGGATGATCGCCAAATAAATTAATCGTTGCGATCCCGCCGCGTGACAGACAAGCCGCACAGCTACGATAAAACTCAAGCGATTCTAAGACCGGCCCACGAGCCGTAGCGTCATACAAATCAATTTGTAAAATATCGACCTTGCGATGATTAGCGCGATCATCTACAAAATCCATTGCATCGCCCTGGATGATAGAGAGCAGCTCATCTTCCTGCGGTAGTTTAAACATGGAATGGCAAACATCAATCACCGACGGATTGAGTTCCACCGCAGTGATGGAAGATTCGGGATGCCAGCGGCGACAAAATTTAGTCAATGTAGCCGCGCCTAAGCCAAGTTGCACAATACGTTTGGGTTGATCCATGAATAGCATCCACGCCATCATTTGCTGCGCATATTCAAGCTCTAACCAGTCGGGCTTGCGAATGCGCATGGCCCCTTGTATCCATTCCGTGCCGAAGTGAAGATAGCGCACACCGTCTTGCTCAGATAAAGTCACTGGCGCATATTTGGGTGTTCGGCGACGGGGTGGGGTAGAACTAGGCGGATTGCGGGGCATGGGATTTCTGCTTCAGCAGCGAGTTAGCGCGAAAGAACGTTAGTTTACTTGGACTCGGCTCATCTCGGCATTGGTTATGGGTCTCTGCTAGAGACCAGACAGGCTCGCGCTACAATCTGCGCACAACTAAAAAATGGAGACTCTCATCATGACTCATCCTGTCATTCTAATAACTGGTGGCAGCCGTGGCATTGGTGCAGCGACTGCGATACTCGCTGCCAAACGCGGCTATGACGTAGCGTTCACTTATCAGAGCAATGCGACAGCAGCGAATGAGGTCGCTGAAAAAATACGAGCAACCGGCCGCAAAGCCTTGATGCTGCAAGCCGATGTAGCAGTTGAAGCCGATGTGTTGAGCGTATTTAAACACGTCGATGCTCAGCTGGGACGACTTGATGCGTTGGTCAACAACGCCGGCATATTAGAAAAAATTATGCGCTTAGAGCAAATGGATGCCGCGCGCTGGCAGCGAGTACTCGGTGTGAATGTTATCGGTAGTTTTTTATGTGCCAAAGAAGCGGTGCTACGTATGTCGACTCGACATGGTGGTAAAGGCGGCGGCATTGTCAACGTGTCGTCGGTTGCGGCGCGTATCGGATCACCGAATGAATTTGTCGATTACGCCGCAGCGAAAGGTGCCGTAGACGCCATGACGATAGGCTTAGCTAAAGAAGTCGCTACAGAAAACATTCGTGTGAATGCCGTTCGTCCGGGATTAATTTATACCGAGATTCACGCCAGCGCCGGTGAACCGGGTCGCGTAGATCGTGCCAAAGAAGGCGTGCCGATGAAGCGGGGCGGAACTGCAGATGAAATTGCTGAAACCATTCTGTGGTTACTATCCGATCAGTCGTCGTATGTGACAGGCACGACCATCGATGTAGCAGGTGGTCGCTAATACATTTGGGAGTTAGTGACTTTAGAAATATCACTCCGCTACTTCAATAATTAGTTGTTCAAAGGTGAATAAAAGCCGACATCTTTCGATGCCGGCTTTTTGCTTTGGTGCTTAAAAACTTCAGCATGTCTTTACCGCCTGCATATACGTGTAGCTACGATAAGACGTCAATGGCACAACCGACTAGTATAAAAATAGAGGCTACAAAGAGCTAGAAACTAGTTTTAATCGGAACTTTTCAAATTACTTAGTTACTAGTTAGAACTAATCCTCTGTAAAGCGAGCCGCTATGAAACCCAACCCTTTCATTCCAGTAAATTCCTCAAATACGCCATCTGTCATTTCAACCAGTAATCTGCCCCCAAAGCCCTCAGCTCTGACTCGTACGGGTAATACTGGCAAGCTACCCCGCGTATCGAACCGGAAAACCCAAAGAGAGAGCGACGAAGATAGTTCGTCCTCTTCTCCCAGACAATCCTCAACTTCTAGCTCCCATACCAATCCGCGCTCAAGCAAACAAACGGATAAAAAAACCATTATTGACCTCAACCAGCTTGACGCTATTTACCACAATGGAAAAGCCGAAGATCAATTGAAATACGGGCAGATGTACGAAGAGGGAAACGGTGTCGATCGGGATTACACAAAAGCGCTTAACTGGTATCACAGGGCTGCCGATCAACATCATCCAGAAGCACAGTTCAAGCTGGGCGTGATTTACGCCAATGGACTAGGCGTTGAGAAGAATGTGGGTCGCGCGCTTTCATGGTTGCTCGCGGCGGCTATGCAAGGTCATGTTAAGGCTGGCAGTATTTATGACTCTGTGGCTCTTAGCGCAGATTTAAAATCAAATACAAATTTAGTAGAGGTGTTTAAGTGGCATACGAAAGCTGCTGAACAAGGAAATGTTGACTCGTATATTACTTTGGGCATGATGTGCGAAGAAGGAAAGGGCGTTGATCAGGATTACGCAAAAGCGCTTAACTGGTATCGAAAAGCTGCCGATCAAAATCATTCAGAAGCGCAGTTCATGCTTGGCGCGATGTACGCCACTGGATTAGGCGTAGAGAAGGATCTAAATCAGGCGCTCTCATGGTTAAACGCGGCGGCTGTCCAAGGCCATGATATGGCTGAGAGTATTTAT
>JBIIQR010000224.1:0-3802 GCA_044341985.1 Burkholderiaceae bacterium | reverse complement strand
AGTGGGTGCGTTGACATCTAAGCCATTTCGTTACAGCGCTCGGACTTGGGAACTTTCTCGTCGTAAGTCGGTCAGCCCGCACGATAGCTTGGGTGCTAATTTGGTTGTGCAGGTCAAAGGCGCGCAATTGATGCGCGTGCTGCCACTTGAAAATGACGCTATCAATGAATGCTGGTTATCGGATCGTGATCGCTTTGCGTATGAAGGATTAAACAGCGCAGATCGTTTAACTTCGCCGATGATCAAGCAAGACGGTCAATGGCAAACCACTGACTGGCAAACAGCGCTTGAGTATGTGGCGCATGGCTTGCGTAATATACGTAATGAACATAGTGCAGATTCCATCGCAGCGCTTGCGACACCGTATTCAACGTTGGAAGAGCTATCGCTATTGCAGAAAGTGGTTCGTGGCTTGGGATCAGAGAATGTTGATTTCCGTCTGCGTCAATCCGATGCTGTTAGCGATCGTTCGTTTACGCCGTGGCTGGGGATGAGTATTGATGCCTTCAGTCATTTGAAGCGCGTATTCGTTATCGGATCTTTCCTGCGCAAAGATCATCCGCTGTTAGCAGCAAAATTACGAATAGCTGTTCGTCGTGGCGCGCAAGTATCTCTGTTGCATGCAACCGATGATGATCTCTTAATGCCTATAGCGAACAAACTGATTGCAGCGCCATCGGATTGGCTTGCTTTGCTCGGTGAAGTTGCTGTGGCTATAGCACAGAGTAAGCAAATTGATGCGCCCGCTGAATTAGCGCATCTGCAGCCATCGCCCACAGCCAAACAAATTGCAGCGGGTTTGCTCTCAGGTGAGCCGCGCGCGATTGTATTGGGTAACGCCGCCGCTCAGCATCCGCAAGCCTCACAACTACACGCGCTGGCGCAGTGGATTGCGACACACTCGAATGCACAATTCGGCTATCTGACTGAAGCAGCGAATACCGTCGGTGGTTATTTAGCGAAGGCCTTACCTGCTAATAGAAATTTAGCCGTCGCCCAATTTACACATGCGAAAAAGGCCTATGTGTTGTTGAACGTCGAGCCTGAGTTGGATTGCGCTAATCCTCAGCTAGCTCGTTCGACACTCGATCAGGCTGAGATGGTCGTGGTGATGTCACCGTACCGTCACGGTATGGACTATGCCGATGTGTTGTTGCCGATTGCACCGTTCTCTGAAACATCCGGCACCTTCGTTAATGCTGAAGGTCGTGCGCAAGGCTTCAATGGAACCGTTAAGCCCTTGGGTGATACACGACCCGCATGGAAGGTTTTGCGCGTACTCGGTAATTTGCTCTCGCTAGATAATTTTTCTTACGAGAGTTCAGAAGAGATCCGCAATGAAGTGCTAGGCGTTAAAACTCTCGATGGTTTAGATCTCTCATCAAGGTTGACCAATCGCGCAGATATTTCATTGCATGCGCCACAGACGTCGACAGAGATTCAACGCGTTGCCGACGTGCCTATTTATTTTAGCGATGCAATTGCGCGTCGCTCAGAATCATTACAGCAGACAGTAGATGCACAAGCACCCAACGTTAAACTTTCTGCCAGCTTGGCCCAATCGCTAGGTGTGAGTGCAGGTGGTTTGGTACGCGTCACTCAGGGCGCAGGTTCAGTCACGCTGCCATGTGTTATTGAAAGTGGCTTGCCAAGTAATGTAGTGCGATTAGCTGCAGCACATGCATCGACAGCTGCGCTGGGTGCGATGTTTGGTTCCATCAAGGTGGAGAAAGCCTGATGGATGATTTTTTAAATCTGCTGACCAGCACCGGCAGTCAGTTACTCGGGCCCGCCTGGCCGATTGCGTGGACGTTGATCAAAATCATCGCAGTGACCTTGCCCTTGATGGGTTGCGTTGCGTATCTCACGCTATGGGAACGCAAGATGATTGGTTGGATGCATGTGCGTATCGGTCCTAATCGTGTCGGGCCAGCGGGTTTGTTGCAGCCGATTGCTGATGCGCTCAAGCTGCTGTTAAAAGAAATTATTGTTCCAGCCAAAGCAAGCAAAGCCTTGTTTGTTATTGCGCCGGTGATGACGATCATGCCTGCGCTGGCTGCTTGGGCAGTCATTCCATTTGGCCCTGATAAAGCATTAGCAAATGTTAATGCTGGTCTGTTGTTTGTCATGGCCATTACATCGCTGGAAGTGTATGGCGTGATCATTGCTGGTTGGGCCTCCAATTCCAAATACGCTTTCCTCGGTGCGATGCGCGCATCAGCGCAGATGGTGTCCTATGAAATCTCCATGGGTTTTGTGTTGGTGATTGTTTTGATGGTGTCGGGCAGTTTGAATTTGTCGGAAATCGTGGGTGGGCAGACGCGCGGAATGTTCGCTGATATCGGACTCAATTTCTTGTCGTGGAATTGGTTGCCTTTGTTCCCTATGTTTGTTGTGTACATCATCTCGGGTATTGCTGAGACGGCGCGTCATCCGTTTGACGTCGTTGAGGGCGAGTCTGAGATTGTGGCCGGACACATGGTCGAATATTCAGGCATGTCGTTCGCGATGTTCTTCCTGGCGGAATACGCCAACATGATTTTGATTTCCATGCTCGCCACGCTCATGTTTTTGGGTGGCTGGAGCGCACCGTTGGCGTTGTTTGATTTTATTCCCGGTTGGATTTGGCTGGGTATCAAAACCTTCTTAGTAGTTTCGATTTTTATTTGGGTTCGTGCTTCCTTTCCCCGTTATCGCTATGACCAGATCATGCGATTGGGTTGGAAGATCTTCATACCGTTGACGGTCGTGTATCTCGTAATCGTCGCTGTGTGGATGCAAACTCCCTGGAATATCTGGAAGTAGTAACCGATAGGACTAAAGGCCAGAGGCTAAATGCATATGGAAGCGATCAAAGATTTCCTCGGAAGCTTGATGTTACGGGAGCTCCTTAAAGGGCTCGCGTTGACAGGGCGCTATATGTTTGCGCGCAAAATCACGGTGCAATTTCCGGAAGAAAAAACACCGCAATCACCACGATTCCGTGGCTTGCATGCATTGCGCCGCTATCCCAACGGTGAAGAACGCTGCATTGCGTGCAAGTTGTGTGAGGCAGTCTGCCCGGCGATGGCGATTAGTATCGAATCAGAGCAGCGTGACGATGGTTCGCGTCGCACAACGCGCTATGACATTGATTTAACCAAATGTATCTTCTGCGGCTTTTGTGAAGAGTCGTGCCCCGTTGATTCGATTGTTGAAACACATATTCTCGAGTATCACGGAGAGAAGCGTGGGGATTTGTACTACACCAAAGACATGCTGCTTGCCATCGGTGACAAGTACGAACCTGAAATTGCCGCCAGTCGTCAAGCTGACGCGCGTTATCGCTGAGAGTGTTCATGGAATTCACTACGTTTCTTTTTTACGCTTTTTCTACGCTGTTGATTTTCGCGGCGGGTAAGGTCATTACCGATCGTAATCCGGTTAACGCAGCCTTATTTTTGATTTTGTCTTTTTTCTCGGCCGCAGCTTTGTGGATGCTGCTGAAGGCTGAGTTTTTGGCGATCGTGTTGGTGTTGGTATATGTCGGCGCGGTGATGGTGCTCTTCCTGTTTGTCGTGATGATGCTGGATATCGACATGAGTAAGTTGCGTGAAGGTTTTTGGAGCCACATGCCACTGGCACTAGTTATTGGTTTGATCGTCGCGGTTGAAATGACGGCCGTGCTGGTACGTGGATTCGTTACACAGCAAGCACAGGGCGGGGCCCTGAATATTGGTGATACGCGCGAGCTAGGTAAGCTGATCTACACCCAGTATCTGTATGCGTTTGAAATTGCAGCGCTCATTTTATTGGCAGCAAT
>JBIIQR010000223.1:0-3809 GCA_044341985.1 Burkholderiaceae bacterium | reverse complement strand
AATTTTTTCTCAGCTTAGTCGAGATGAACCCGTATGCGTAGCTGACTACGTACTAATTGATTGTGTAATCGACCGGGAGTAAATCGCGCCTCTAAAAATCGCTGTTTTAAATCAGCTAAAAGTCGCTCAGGTAGATCGGAGTTCATAGAAAATGGTTCAACAATCACCTGATCAACATCCCCATATTCATTGATCAATAACGTCAGATTCAGCCATTGGGCTTGAACGCCACGATAATTTTCAAGCAACTCTGGATCGATGTCTCTCACTATCTGCGGCTTAAAATCTAATTGCGAAGCAGGTAAGTAAGGATGCGTCATTGGTGATGGCGGCGTAATTTCCTTTTTTTCATTACGCGCTTTTTTTTCCAATTCCGGAGAAAATACATTGGGCGAAGATGATTCCTCAACAGCGGGTAATTCAAGCAGCGAGATGGTCATGACTGAGTAAAACTTGGGATGACTTAGGGTGACATAAAAAAGTAACCCTGCGACGCAGACATGCAGCCCTAACGAGACGGACATAAAAATACTTTTATTACTGCTCATCTAATTCACGCCAGGATACTCGTTTAACTGAATTCACTGTAATGGTTGGTGCTGCACTGGTGACATTGGTCACTTTCCCACTTTCGTCTGTCAACAAGCCCAGAATTTTCTCTCCCAGTTTGATGGTTCGCATACCTGCTGTCAGAGTACTGCCTGAGATTTTTCTAGCCACAACCTGCCCAGTAGCCAAGGGTAAATAGCTACCAGTCAGGTAATCAAATTCATAAATCCAACTTTGTGCCGTTGGACGGCAAGCTACTTGATCGGGCATATTCGATACAACGCGCAAAACGCCTAGCTGCTGCTCGGGATCCAACGAAATGCGCTCTCCAGAATTTTGAATAGTATTTAAATCTACATACCAACCCGCATTAGTTTGCCAATCCACTACTTGAGTCATTGAACCAGCTATTTCATTGGCAGTAGCGCCCTGAGTCAGGGTTTGCTGTACCAGTTTTCCCGCAGCACGTATATCACCGAATCCTGTACCTCTGAGTTCATCTTTAATTGTATAAATGGACTGAACCGATTTGTCGGTAAGATCGCTCATCCCCAAATAACTTCCCGTGCCTATGCTAATCACGGGTATTTGTTGCGTACCTACACGCACTTCAGATAACTCGGGTCTGGTAGTAATCGCCTGCACCTTCTGATCTTTGATTAACTTTGCGAGAAGTACCGCTTCACGACCTGATGGCAGATACAGATCATCGATATCAAAACGCCAGAGATTACCCAGTAAATCACCTCCATAGAATCGGCTCGCCGTATTATCTAATGCTGAGTCAACCCACGCATTAATCTGCGTAAGGCCTGCAGGCGAAGCCGTACTACCTACACCGGTATTAATTTTATGTAGTAATTCGCCTGTATACGCATCCAGAATAAATAGAACTCCCTGACCACTTCCAGGTTGACTATTGTTATAGCCTGATGTCAGTGCAACAATCCAGCGACCATCACGTTGCTTGGTAATGATGGGCTTACCCATGGCGTAGCCGAGATCGTTGTCGTGCGATAGATTGAATCGCCATAGCGGTTTAGGTTTATCAGGATCGGTCACATCCAGAGCAAAAAATTCGCGTCCTGCTGCACCTAAGCCACCCACCAAAATAGTGCGCCAAGCTGAGGCAGCGCAACTGACGGGAACAGCCCCTGGACAAATATCGCCAGCAACAGGTGAGCCATCAAGTAAGTAAGTCGACTGTTGGCCAAATTGAGTGTCTGCTAGTTTGTATAAGGTAGGCAGTACTGCTGCAGGTATAAAAGCCCAAACTTCAGCTCCAGTTGCTGCATCGAGTGCATGCAACATTCCATCGTTAGCTGCTACATACAACATCCCTTTGCGATTAACTTGTAGATCATCTCGGAACGCGCCGTAATTTTCATCGGCGTAGCGAAACGCTGGTCGACCAACATATAAAGGCTGAGCACTCATGACGGCACCCAGAACATGATCACGCCTGCGAAACAATTTCAAGGTATTTTGTGCTCTATCCTCAAAGGCAAATTGCCCTCGCAAGTAATTGACTAAGCGCTCGCCGCTCAGCTCTGTCCTTTGCATAGACGTCAGATTGTTACATTGCGAAAGTTTGGACCCAGAAGTACATCTATTTTGAAATAATCTTTTTTCAGTGCTATCGAGCTCTGACCAAAGAAAGTTTTTGAGCAAATTTGCATCTGTGTAGGATTGCACCCAAATTTTTCGCTTGTCAGAGAGACTTTCGACACGCTTATCCAATTGAGTTGATGCTGTCCATTCAGCCTGCGCAGAAAGGCTGCCATCGGTTAGGTTAATCCGTCTAGCTTCGACATCGCCATCCCAGTACATACTGCGAAAGCGTGATGCAAATAATAAATTGTCACCTTCCACCGGCTGCTGACTACTAGTCGATGCAGCCGCCGCTGCTCCTATCGATGCGCGAATAGTAGACAAAGTGCCATACAAAGCTTTGGATAGTGATTCAGGATTGGATGCATTGAAGTAGCGTCCCCCTCCATTCACAGCGGCATGCCAGAGATCATCAACTCGCTCTGGGCCGCTATAAAACATAGGATCAGGCCAATCGCGACGTCCATTAATAATTTCCTTAAAATCACCCGAGGTGGCATCGTCGTAATCTTCACGATAATGCAAACTGCCTGACGCACCCAGCCCCACTGTGTGAGTCACCAGGTGTTGAAAATTTCCATCTCGACTACCCGGTGCAACCGGTACATTGTTAGTGCACACGTCACGCTCAGTCGGACAGTTAGAAAAAGCAGGCTGCCGTATATCCGTTCGAAAATAATAAGCCGCAACATCTGCCAAACTATTACTGGATCCACCACTGCGTGAAATAGTTATAAACGACTCCACATTGACATCGATTTTTCCATACTGATCTACGACAGGCGCTCCAAAATTTTGAGTTGATGCTGGCGGCGCGATTATATAAACATCACTACCTAAAGCAATCGCTCGAAATCCTTCCTTAGTAATATTGGAAGCGACTCCTGATGCAAGCAGGGACGATGCAGAATCACTATCGGCACCTATCGTTACTTGTGTACCGTTACTCATTAATTCTTTACCATCGACCTGTATGCCAAAAACGACCATATAGGGATCCGTTGAGGCTGCACTAGGACGTATGCTCAGCTTCGCTGCACGAATGGGAGATGAAGTTGAATCACCGTCATACATTGGTCGCGGCAGATCATGATCTTGGTTGCCGACATCGGTACGACCATCGATCATCTTTGGGCCATAACTCCCCGATTCCCCGCTTGTATTCCAATAACCATCGGTAGAAAGAATCGTAAAATTCTGTTGGCAAGAAAACCGTACAGGATCATCTGCCCCAGTGAGTAACTTACCCGCATACAGGCGACCGGCTTTAGATAATGCTGCACGCAAAGGCGTACTTGAAAGGGGATCGATGGCATAAAATTTTTTGTAAAACAGCTCCTTCTGCACTGAATCAAAATCAGATATTTTTAAAAACCCAGCGTCATCAGAATTCACGCCGCTATAGCCTATGGTGGAAAATCCCACGCGGAATTGATCGCCTACGTTATGAAACGCTCTGCCAACAGCCGTTTTCATGGTGAGAATGCGAGTTCGATAGTAGCTGTACCAGTTAGCAAAATTCGTTCGCTCGTCCGACGAATCCGCACCAGAACTACTACTCACCACCACTTTGCTCCAGTTCGGCGAGGGTGATACATTAAGACAATGATCTTCTGATGACCCATCACCTAATCGATTCGCTTGCGAAC
>JBIIQR010000222.1:0-3822 GCA_044341985.1 Burkholderiaceae bacterium | reverse complement strand
CCTATGATCGTAGGCGGCACGGTGATGGGAACGATGTCCGCCACAGACAGGCGCAGTTTAGGCTCACAGGCGGATGATACGGCCATAGTGCTCAAGGCAGAAGGCCGGGCCATGAAAATAACCGGTGACCAAGGGCGTGTATCAGTCAATAGCTTCAATCGGCATGTCTTGATAACCGGTGAAGTTAAAGATGAAAAAATGAAAGCTGAAGTAGAACAGCAAATAAAAACAATCGATGGCGTTAAACAAATAGACAACGATTTAGAAATTGCACCCGTAACGAGCCTCGGTGCAAGATCAAACGATTTGGTCATCAGTGGCAAAGTCAAGGCAGCGATCGTTGATACAAAAGATTTGTATCTCAGTGCGTTTAAAGTACATACGGATCGAGGCGTTGTGTATTTAATGGGTCGCGTTACTCAGCGCGAAGGAAAGCTTGCTGCCGAGGTCGCGCGTAATGCGGCCAGTAAAATCAAAAAAGTCGTCAAAATTTTCGAATACATTACCGAAGATGATCTGAAAGAGCTGGCTCCCAAGCCTGCTGCAGATCAGTCTAAAGACGCGGCTAAATAAGGTAAGTGTTAGGCGGGCCTCATACTAGGCCTTGCCCGACTAGCCTATAATTGGGTTCGTACTTTGTTCATACAGGATTCATATGTCTCGTCATTTTCCCCGTCGCATCGCCGGTTTGACCATCATTCAAACCATGTCGTTGCTGACTATTCTTGGCATCGTGTTGTTTGCGGCACTTTCATTATTTAAAAAAGAAACGGCCCCTGCAGTCAGTTTTCGCACCTTAAATGGCGAACAGATCGCTATGGAGTCGTTGCGTGGCAAAGTCGTGCTGGTGAATTTCTGGGCGACCAGCTGCGCTACCTGCGTACAAGAAATGCCCGAGATGGTAGAGACGTATAAAAAATATTCTGATCGCGGTTTTGAGCTTATCGCAGTTGCCATGAGTTATGACCCGCCTAACTATGTGCTGAATTATTCAGAGAGCCGCCAGCTACCATTTATAGTGGCATTGGATAGCGATGGCCAGGCAGCAAAATCATTTGGTGATGTGAAACTCACGCCAACGACTTTTGTAATTGGTAAAGATGGCAGCATATTGAAACGCTACGTCGGCATTCCCGAATTCGCGGCTATGCATCAACTCTTGGAAAAAGCACTAGCGATTTAAGCGCAGGCCAACCAAAACGAGTCACTCTTTTTGCTTGGCTTGGCCATCTCGGGGCTTATGCATGATTTACTCTAGCCCTGCGCTTTTTGCTTGCTGGTCAGCGTGATAAGAGCTACGCACCATCGCCCCAACAGCAGCGTGAGCAAATCCCATTTCAGCCGCCTTCTCTTCGTACATCGTAAAAATATCGGGATGTACATAACGACGCACGGGTAAATGATCACCGCTAGGCATCAGGTATTGACCTAAAGTCAGCATGTCGACGTTATGCTCGCGCATGTCACGCATGACTTGTAATATCTCTTCATCCGTTTCACCTAAGCCCACCATGAGCCCCGATTTAGTCGGCACCCCAGGATGTAGCTCTTTGAAGCGTTTTAATAGATTCAAGGAATACGCATAGTCCGAACCCGGACGAGCTTCGCGATATAGGCGCGGCACGGTTTCAAGATTGTGATTCATCACGTCGGGTGGCGCGGCTTTGAGAATTTCCAATGCACGATCCATGCGACCACGAAAATCCGGCGTCAGTATTTCGATGCGAGTTGTCGGAGATAAAGCACGCACGCGCTGTATACATTCAACAAAATGACCGGCACCGCCATCGCGCAGATCATCTCTGTCGACCGAGGTAATCACAACATAAGACAATTTCAGTGCGGCGATAGTTTTAGCCAGATTTTCTGGCTCATTCGTATCGAGTGGATCAGGGCGTCCATGGCCGACATCACAGAACGGGCAGCGACGGGTACATTTGTCGCCCATGATCATGAATGTGGCAGTGCCTTTACCAAAGCATTCGCCAATATTCGGACATGAGGCTTCTTCGCAAACCGTAACGAGATTATTGCTGCGTAAAATATCTTTGATTTCGTAGAAGCGCGTGCTCGGCGATGCTGCTTTAACGCGTATCCAATCGGGCTTAGGTAATCGTTCGGCCGGAATAATTTTGATAGGAATGCGCGCAGTTTTTCCAGCGCCTTTTTGTTTGTCGCTCGCTTGGTAAGGTGGAGGTATATCGTTAGAGCTCATGCTATTTATGGTTGGGTCAGCTGTACGTGCAAATGATGAGTGAGACACTGCTGCGCTTCAGTCAATGATGTCGTTACACCTAAAGTGTTCATGTCGATGGTTTGCAAGCCGGGATAGCCACAGGGATTAATCCACGAAAATGGCTCAAGATCCATACCCACATTCAGCGATACGCCATGATAGGTGCATCCATTGCCTCGAATCTTCAAACCTAATGCAGCAATCTTTGCACCTTGATGCTCGCCCTTCGCTATATAAATGCCGGGCGCGCCTAGTTTGCGTTCACCGCTCAAATTATACGCCGCAAGCGTATCGATCACTGCTTGCTCTATACGGCTAACAAATTCGCGTGGAAGTATTTTTCTGCTCTGTCGACGTAAATCGAACAGTAAATAAATCACCGCCTGTCCAGGGCCATGATAGGTCACCTCACCACCGCGATCAGTTTGTACGATGGGAATGTCATGGGCGTCAATAATATGCGCTGAGTCCGCGCCCAACCCTAAGGTAAAGACTGGGGGATGCTCCACCATCCAAAGTTGATTCGCTGTGGTCGCAGTGCGTGCGTCAGTAAACGCACGCATGGCAGAAAAGGTGGTCTCGTAGGCTTCGTATCCGCGCTGCTCTGTCAGCGTATCCATCATGCGTTCTACAACACTATTTTAACCATGGGGTGTGAAGATAAGGCGCGGTATAAATTATCCAGTTGTTCCCGGCTGGTGGCGCGAACCGTGACTGTTAATGATAAATAGTTACCTTTCGTTGATGGGCGCATCTCTAGTTTGCCGGCATGAAACTCCGGATCATGAGAGATCACGACATCAACCATCGTTTGAGCAAACGTCTCCTGCATTGCGCCCATGATCTTGATAGGAAAATCACAGGGATAGTCAATCAAACTATCAGCAGGATTTAGCATACGACAGTCCTAACGTTGAAATAGCAGCCTGATCGAATCAAGGGCTCGACCGATGATAGTCGCCTGATTTACTTGTTCCAATGCTTGCAAAGGAATTTCATTCACTACCTTACCATCAGCCATCATTTTTAGTGTGCCTACGCGACTGTACTGTGCAATCGGTGCCACCAGAGGATCAGTGCGTTCGACCACCGGTTTAAGTTTTGCGGTGGAGCCGCGCGGCAAGCTGACATACACATCATGATCAAAGCCTAATTTGATTTCATTCTGTGAGCCTTTCCACACAGTAGGCGTTAACACAGCCTGCTCTTTAGAATAAATTTTGAATGAATCAAAATTCAAAAAGCCCCAATTCAATAATTTTTGACTTTCTTGTGAACGTACAGAATCTGAATCTGTACCCAACACAACAGAAATCAGTCGCCGCTCGTGATTGCCGCTCATGCGCCGGGCTGACGCAATTAAGCAATAACCCGCCGCTTGCGTGTGCCCGGTCTTCATCCCGTCGACTGAAGGATCTAACCATAATAGGCGATTGCGATTCGGTTGAGTGATACGGTTATAGGTGAAGCTTTTCGTTGAATAGATTTTGTAAAACTCGGGGAAGTCAGTAATTAAATGTGCCGCCAGTATGGATAAATCGCGCGCCGTTGAGTAGTTATTCGGATGCGGCAAGCCATGAGGATTG
>JBIIQR010000221.1:0-3825 GCA_044341985.1 Burkholderiaceae bacterium | reverse complement strand
AACGGCAAGCAGCCGTGTTACTTAGATTTCAGAACAAGGCCCACGGCCAATACGCTCTGAATCAGATAAATGGCGCTCGCCGCGCCATGTAGCATTCCAAATCGAGAACGCATGGCATCATCCATGATGCCGCCCGACTGCGCTGCAATCGCCCGCAGCTCTGCCATGTAAGGCTGCAAACCGAAATAACCAATCACCGTACATAAAATCATGCCGATCACTAGTTTGATTTGCAGAATGCGTGTTGGATGTTCTCTTTGAGTCCAGATGATCGCTAACAGCAATGCGCCACAAATCAACGATATCCACGCCTCAGCTTTAAAAAATAATCCAGCAAGAGTTCCCGCCTGAGCTCTATCTGTTAGCGTAGCAAAAAGCAAAGGTGCAACGACATAGCCAACGGTCCATAAACTGCCGACCCAAAAGGTGACCAGTAAAACACGCAACCGTGGAATCAGCGCCGCTAACATAGCGCTTAGATATACTTAACCTCGATGATTTCGTAAGAGCGCACGCCAGCGGGGGCCTGCACCTCAACTTCGTCTCCGGCGTATTTACCGATCAGAGCACGCGCAATCGGCGAACTGATGGAAATTTTCGATACCTTGAGATCAGCTTCATCGTCGCCCACAATTTGATAGGTAACGTTATCGCCACTCTCAAGATCTTGCAGAGTTACCGTTGATGCAAAAACAACGCGACCTTCTGCATCAAGCAAGGTGGGATCAATAATTTGTGCCGCAGAGAGTTTACCTTCGAGCTCGGCAATACGGCCTTCGATAAAACTCTGACGTTCTTTGGCCGCATCGTATTCAGCGTTTTCGGAAAGATCACCCTGTGCACGCGCCTCAGAAATGGCATTGATAACAGCCGGACGCTCAACGTGTTTTAAACGCTGCAATTCCTCTTTCAATAATTGCGCACCAAAGACGGTAATTGGGACTGAGCTCATAATGATTCCATTAGCAAGACTAAAAGCACAGAGGCTGCGGAAATACGCAGCCCCTCGAGGTTGAACTTTACGAGTCCAAGTTTAATACAATTTAATGAAGCGAAGCATGCATGCTTTGTAAATCGTACACATGCAGCTCGTCCAAATGCGCCATACCTTCGACGGCGGCCTCTGCTCCAGCAATCGTTGTATAGGTCGTCACTCGAGCAGCCAATGCCGAGGTTCGTATGGTGCGTGAATCATGAATCGCGGTGCGTTTTTCTTCAACGGTATTAATCACCAGCGCAATTTCATTATTCTTAATCATATCGACCACATGCGGTCTGCCTTCGGCGACTTTATTCACTGTTTCTACAGGTATACCCGCAGCCGCAATAGCGGCGGCTGTGCCCTTAGTCGCCACCACAGTAAATCCTATGGACACTAAGGCCTGCGCAACTTCTACGGCGCGCGGCTTGTCACTGTTTTTCACCGACAGGAAAACTTTACCCGAGGTTGGCATGCGAATGCTGGCACCGAGTTGCGATTTGACGAAGGCTTCACCAAAGGTTTTACCGACACCCATCACTTCACCGGTCGACTTCATCTCTGGACCAAGAATCGTATCTACACCCGGGAATTTATTAAACGGGAATACCGCTTCTTTGACACTAAAGTAAGGTGGCTCGACCTCGTTACCTATTCCTTGACTATCGAGGGATTGTCCAACCATGCAACGCGCTGCGATTTTGGCCAACTGCAATCCGGTGGCTTTAGATACGTACGGCACAGTTCGTGATGCACGCGGATTAACCTCGAGCACGAAGACCACATCTTGCATCTTGCCATCGATTTCTTGCTGCTGAATTGCAAACTGAACGTTCATCAAACCAACAACATTCAAACCCTTCGCCATCATGGCGGTTTGCTGCTTGAGTATTTCTATCGTTTCTTTAGCAAGAGAGTATGGCGGCAGTGAACATGCCGAGTCACCTGAGTGAACACCCGCCTGCTCGATATGCTCCATCACACCACCGATGAATGTGCGCTTGCCATCGGAAAGGCAATCCACATCCACTTCAATCGCATCGTTTAAGAAACGATCAAGTAACACGGGTGAATCGTTCGATACTTTCACCGCCTCACGCATGTAACGCTCAAGATCACGTTGCTCATGCACGATCTCCATGGCACGGCCACCCAATACATACGAAGGCCGTACAACCAGTGGATAACCAATTTCTTGTGCCAACGCCAATGCCTGTTCTTCGGTACGCGCAGTGCGATTTGGCGGTTGACGCAGTTTGAGATCTTGTAAAAGTTTTTGAAAACGTTCACGGTCTTCTGCGGCATCAATCATGTCAGGGCTGGTACCAATGATAGGAACACCATTCGCTTCCAGATCGAGGGCCAACTTCAATGGCGTCTGACCACCGTATTGAACGATGACACCTACCGGCTTTTCTTTATCAACGATTTCGAGCACATCTTCTAAGGTGAGCGGCTCGAAATACAAACGATCCGACGTATCGTAATCGGTGGATACCGTTTCGGGATTACAGTTGACCATGATGGTTTCATAGCCATCTTCGCGCATCGCAAATGCAGCGTGCACGCAGCAGTAATCGAATTCAATACCTTGGCCAATACGATTCGGACCTCCGCCCAACACCATAATCTTTTTGCGTGATGTGGGATGCGACTCGCATTCTTCTTCGTATGTAGAATACATATACGCCGTACCAGTGGCGAATTCACCCGCACAGGTATCAACGCGCTTATACACTGGCCGCACATTCATCATACGGCGCAATTTACGTACTTCGCGATCTTCAACTTTTAATAATTTTGCTAAGCGCCGATCAGAAAATCCTTTGCGCTTTAAAGCTAATAACGTCTCTTTGGTGATATCAGAAATTTTCTGTGTTTCTAACCACAGTTCGATATCAATAATTTCTTTAATCTGTACCAAGAACCACGGATCAATCTTCGTCAGCTGATGCACTTCTTCTGTGGTGAACCCTTGAGCAAATGCATCGCCCACATACCATATACGTTCTGGTCCTGGCTCGCCTAATTCTTCTTCAATAACTTCACGGTCGGTGGTTTTTTCATTCATACCATCGACACCGACTTCCAAACCGCGCAACGCTTTTTGGAACGACTCTTGGAAAGTACGGCCAATCGCCATCACCTCACCCACCGATTTCATTTGTGTAGTCAGGTGACTATCAGCTGCGGGGAATTTTTCAAACGCAAATCGTGGAATCTTAGTGACTACGTAATCGATCGAAGGCTCGAACGATGCAGGCGTTGCGCCACCCGTGATTTCGTTACGCAATTCATCTAAGGTGTAGCCCACCGCCAGTTTGGCGGCAACTTTCGCAATCGGAAAACCAGTAGCTTTCGACGCCAACGCGGATGAACGCGAAACACGCGGATTCATCTCAATCACTATCATGCGGCCATCTTTAGGATTAACCGCAAACTGAACATTAGAACCACCCGTATCGACACCAATTTCACGCAGCACAGCCAACGAGGCGTTACGCATGATCTGGTATTCCTTGTCCGTCAGCGTTTGCGCTGGAGCGACGGTGATCGAGTCACCGGTATGCACGCCCATAGGATCCAGATTTTCAATCGAGCACACAATGATGCAATTATCATTGCGATCTCGCACCACTTCCATCTCAAATTCTTTCCACCCCAGCAGTGATTCTTCAATCAACAATTCATTGGTGGGTGAAGCTTCTAAGCCGCGTTTACAAATGGCTTCAAATTCTTCTGAGTTGTAAGCGATACCACCACCCGAACCACCCATCGTGAATGAAGGGCGAATAATCGTTGGGAAACCTACTTGTCTCTGAACCGCCCAAGCTTCTGACATGTCG
>JBIIQR010000219.1:0-3838 GCA_044341985.1 Burkholderiaceae bacterium | reverse complement strand
AATTGTGCGGGTACCTCACCTGTGAGTGTCTGCAAAAATGCGACGATGTGTTTAACATCTTCATCACTCAGCTGTTTGCCCAGCTGTAGTCGTGCCATCACTCGCACAGCGTCGTCCAGTTTGGCGACTGAGCCATCATGAAAATAGGGCGGTGTCATAGCGACATTACGTAGCTGTGGCACTTTGAAGATAAACATATCTTCAGGTTTTTGCGTGTCGTGAAATTTGCCTTTGTCACGACCTTTGAGAACTTCTTGCTCTTTACTGCCAGTCGCTAACCAGTAGTCTTCAGTCAAACCAAATTTTTGAAAGCTTTGGCCGCCGACAGTCACCCCACTGTGACATCCGGCACAGCCAACGCTCATGAATTTATCTAAACCGATTTTTGCTTCTTTGCTGATAGCGCGCTGATCACCTTTGAGGTATTTGTCAAATGGTGCAGGAGTTAGCAGCGTACGTTCAAACGAACCAATGGCTGCAGCCCAGTTTTCAGCGGTGACAGGTTCCTTCTCATTCGGGAATGCTTCTTCGAATTTTTTCGTATAACCCAACGATTTAAGTTTGGCTTCAGCCTCAGGATAATCTTTATTACCGTAAGCGAGTGGGCTGAGCAGGGCTTTCATCGCCTGTTCTTCCACCGTCATGCGATTGCCACCGTAATGCTGAGCAATTAGCAATGATGTGTTGAAAACAGTGGGTGCATTACGCGGTAACTTTTTGCCGTGCAAACCGACAGACAATGATAACGAGTCCGCTCCATGATACGTCGGGTTGTGACACGCAGCGCAACTCATCCGTCCGTCCGTCGAGACGCGTGTTTCATAAAATAAGGCTTTGCCTAATTCGGCGCGAGCTGCTGAGTGAGGGTAGTCGTCGACCCGCGATGTATCAGGCAAAGGCTTAAAGAGGCTTTTTGCTCGTTCCAGCAGGGCCTTATCCGTATCTTCGGCACTTACTAATCCGACAACGGTTATTGAGCAGAGTGCGGCTATTGCCAGAATCGCGCGCAGCGTATTTTTAAAATTCATAGTTTGCTCCTTAGGTGCAAGGGATTTTGTTATTGTGGTGAGCGAGATTGTGCGCGATTTCGTTTGATCCTGCACGGCGCAACTCAGCCTATTTGACTAGCAGATACACCAATGCCGCAATTAGTTATTTAAACTTTAAGATCATTAGTCGTTCGTTGCAGATTTTCGCCATCAATTCATGAAATGGCTCATTGCAATGACCGGTCGGTCTACTTAGACTAGACAACACTTTGCTTATTTTCTGCCGTTTACCCACGGCCATCTTATTGTGACTTCTGGCTTTAGTTTTCCTTCTTCTATTTCCCTCGTATTGGCGACCTTGGTTAGCTCAGTAGCGTTGGCGGCACCTGCTACTTTGACCAATGATCTGAGTCCTATCAATCAGGCAGATTGGAATCGTGACCGCGCAGCTCATCTGTTGGAGCGCACAGGCTTTGGCGCCACACCGGAAGAAATCAACGCATTCGCCAAACTCTCGCCCACTCAAGCGGTACGTCGTTTGGTGCGTTATCAGCGCATCGCCAATCCGTTGCCTGCGTTTGAGCACTCTGGGGCCTTTGATGCGGGTTTAGAGCCATTTGCTACATCTCGTCCTGCCGCCACTGAATTAGCGCGCGACACAGGGCAATCATTGGGCGTGAAGGTGAAGCCAGAAGGTAACCGCCGTATACAACAAGTGGCTGATCGTTATTTGTACTGGCTACGTGCGAGTAAATTAGAAAGTCAACGCATAGGCTACTGGTGGGCTAATCGTATGTTGACTACCCGTCGTCCGCTAGAAGAAAAAATGACTCTGTTTTGGCATGGACATTTCGCCACCGGCGATGAGAAAGTGCGTGACTATCGCAAGATGCTCAAGCAAAACGAATTGTTTAGAGCTAAGGCCACCGGTAATTTCCGCGATTTGCTAATCGGTGTGGCGAAAGATCCGGCAATGTTAGCTTATCTGGATGCTGCGGTAAACGTGAAGGGCGCACCCAACGAAAATTTTGCGCGCGAGATCATGGAGTTGTTCACCATGGGCGTGGGTAATTACACGGAAGAAGATATTCGTGAAGCAGCGCGTGCTTTCACTGGCTGGAATTATCGAGGTTTAGAGTTTGTCGTTAATCCTACTCAGCATGATACGGATGTAAAAAAAGTTTTAGGACGGAGCGGAAATTTTGATGGCGTCCAAGTGATTGACATCATATTGGCGCAACCTGTGACTGCTGAATTTGTCGCAACTAAGCTCTACCGCTTTTTCGTTCGCGATGAAGTGTCTCCTGAGTTGTGTGTAAAGCTGGGTAAATTATTACGCGACTCTCGTTATGAAATTGCCCCTTTCTTAGAAACGATATTCACCTCACATGATTTTTACAGTGATGATTCGGTGGCCACTCACATTAAATCGCCGGTTGAATTAGTTGTATCTACTTACCGAAAAATGGGTTTGAAAGAAGTGCCCGGCATTCCCGACTTCAATGAATTAACCGATGCTATGGGTCAGAAATTGATGTTCCCACCCAATGTCGCAGGTTGGGCAAATGGTAAGAGTTGGATCACGCCAGGCCTGTTGCTAGTACGTGGTAATTTTATTTACGACACCGTTTTCCCTCAGATTGATTTTGTTGCAAATGATCGTGTGCCTGGCAGCCAATATCAAATTATTTCAGTGGCCGAACAGCTATCGATGGGTAGAGACGTGACCACGGCGACTAAACCCGACGGTAAAGAATTAAGCTCAATGTCGATGCAGGCTGATCGCGATGAAGATTTCAATACGCGTTTAGCGAGTTATCACGCATGGCGTAAAGCCATTGAAAAAGTTAAACCTATCGCTCGTACAACCGCCCAGTTAAATGTATCAGGCATGGTGCGAGCTGCCGGCTGCAAAACAACCCAAGAAGCGGTGGATCATTTACTACTACGTTTTCTGACAACGCCAGTGAGTCCAGAATTACGCAAAAAAATCGGTGAGCTATTAGCTTCTGATCTCGGAACTACCGATTTAAAAGCGGCTGACACGTACATGGAGGATGCGTTACGCAATGCGCTTCATGTCATCTTGTCGCTGCCGGATTACCAATTAGGATAAGACCATGTCAGACCACCACACTAATTTGACACGTCGTCAATTACTCTCTGCCTTAGCTGGTGCAGGGTTATCGGCTGGGCTGCCCTGGCTACCTGCGCAAGCTGCACAAAATTCGCAAACCGATGCATCGCGTCGCATTCTCGTTGTGATGGAACTCTCAGGCGCGAATGATGGATTGAATACCCTGGTTCCCTATGCGGATGATGCCTACTACCGCTTACGTCCTAAGATTGGCATCAAAGCCAACAAGGTGCGCAAGATTGATGATCATTTTGGATTTAGTCCCGGTATGTCAGGCTTTGAGCAATTGTTCAAAGACGGACGCACGGCGGTTATGCACGGTTGCGGCTATGCGCAACCATCGTATTCTCATTTCACTTCAATGGCCTATTGGCATACCGGTGTTCCGAATGGGGGTGAGCCGTATGGTTGGTTGGGTAGAGTGGCGGATGCCATCGATCCTCAGCTGACACCGAATTTTTTAGTCAATATTGATGAACGCCAATCGCTGGCAGTTCGCGCTGCGCGTCACGTGCCGGTCGTTTTTGATGACCCAGATCGTTTTACACGCAAAGGTTTACTGCAAAGCCGTGCTTTGCTGGACAATGGGATGCAAGTCAATGCGGCGAATCCTACGCAAAATTTTTTGCATAGCGTGGCTGGTAGCGCACGTCAGGCGTCTGGTTTAGTTCGAGCTGCGTGGGAAAATTACAAAACACCCGTGGATTACGGC
>JBIIQR010000218.1:0-3842 GCA_044341985.1 Burkholderiaceae bacterium | reverse complement strand
TGGCAATGTGTTGGTCATCATGGTGGAAGAGCGGCCGGCGATTGCCAGCGTTGACTTTACTGGCACCAAAGAATTCGACAAAACTCAACTGACCAAATCACTCAAAGATCTGGGCTTAGGTGAATCGCGTATTCTGGATAAATCGCTGGTTGATCGCGCAGAGCAGGAACTAAAACGTCAGTACCTCTCCCGAGGTTTATACGGCGTTCAAATCACTACGACGGTTACACCGCTTGAGCGTAACCGTGTAGCCGTGACATTTGCGGTTGATGAAGGCGAAGTCGCACGCATTAAAAAAATTAATATCATCGGTAACAAAGTGTTTAGTGATTCTGATCTGCAGGATCAAATTAAGCTCAGCACACCGGGATGGTTTACCTGGTATAGCAAATCTGATCAATACTCGAAGCAGAAGTTGGCAGGAGATATTGAGACCTTGCGATCCTTTTATTTGAATCGCGGATATTTGGAAATGCAGGTTGAATCGACCCAGGTGTCGATTTCTCCGGATAAAAAAGATATTTACATCACGATCAATCTCATCGAAGGCCAAAAATTCACGGTTGCCGGTATCAAATTAGATGGCGAGATGCTGGGTCGCGAGAAAGAGCTGCAAGATCTTGTCACACTCAAAAAAGGTGATGCGTATTCCGGCGAAAAAATGAACGAGACTACGCGTAAGATTTCTGAGCGCATGGGGGTATTTGGTTATGCGTTTGCGAATGTCAATGCTAGTCCTGAAATCAATCGTGAGAAGAATGAAGTCACCTTCACGATTTTTGTGGATCCCGGTAAGCGAGTCTATGTAAGACGAATCAATATTGGCGGTAATGACCGCACGCGTGATGAAGTTATACGCCGCGAATTCCGTCAGTTTGAAAGTTCATGGTACGAGGGTGACAAAATTAAACTCTCGCGCGATCGACTGGGTCGTCTCGGATTTTTCACCGACACCAATGTTGATACCCTAGAGGTGGCTGGAGCACCAGACCAGGTGGATCTGAATGTGAAAGTTGTTGAAAAACCGACGGGCAACGTGATGATTGGTGCCGGTTTCTCAAGTAGTGAAAAACTCACGCTGACGGGTTCGATCAATCAGGCAAATGCATTTGGTACGGGTAATAACATTGGTATTAGCGTCAATACGAGTCGCGTTTACCGAACCGTTGCAATACAACATACCAATCCGTATTTCACTGAAGATGGTGTGAGCAGAACAACTGAAGTATTTTTGCGTACCTCTAGGCCACCACTGTATCTGACCGATATCAACTATAAAGTGGTGACTAAAGGCGGTAACGTCAGTTTTGGTATTCCTTTTACTGAATTTGATAGGGTGTTTTTGGGTGCCGGTATCGAAGATACGACGGTTGATACCTACTCGAATAGCCCGAGCCGATATCGTGAATTTGTTTTTAATAATACACAGTCGGGCGCATTTGATCCGCTTAGTTCGACTGACGGTGTAGGTAGTGCACATACGACAGCGTTTCCTTTGACGGCTGCATGGCAGCGCGACAATCGTGACAGTGCCTTAATTCCGACTAGAGGCCGCTATCGTCGTGCTAATCTTGAAGTGTCACCTGTGGGTTCCTCAACGTACTACCGAACCACCTACCAAGATCAGTATTTCATTCCACTGAATCAGTCGAATACTGCGACCTTGGCATTAAATGGTGAGATCAATTACGGTGGTGCATTGGGCGATAATGCTTATCCAATTTTTAAGAACTACTTCGCGGGCGGTATCGGTACGGTTCGCGGATATCAGGCTGGCTCGTTGTCAGTATCTGCGCGATCTAGGGGCCTTGGCGATACGCGTTTTAACCTACCCATTGGTGGTTCAGCTCGTCTAATCATGAATGCCGAACTTCAGATGCCATTCCCAGGTACAGGGGTAGATCGGAGCCTGCGTTGGTTTACTTTTCTGGATGCTGGCCAGGTATTTAGCCCTGAAGATGGCCAACGGATTAATTTAAGTGACCTGCGCTACAGTACCGGCTTGGGTTTAAGTTGGATTTCCCCGGTAGGACCTCTTAAGATATCGCTGGGATATCCGATGAATCCTCAGTCATTCGACCGGACGCAGAGGTTCCAGTTCCAGTTGGGCACCGGATTTTGATGCTCCAATGGCATAATAGGCGGTCGCTTTGCGTAAATAGAGCTTTTTAACCCTTGTGGGTGATGGTTGATTTACGCGCTTACTGAGCATTGCGGAGATTGAATTGAAATACGTAACCAAAAAAACAACTAAGTTTGGACTGGCCTTGCTGATGTCATTGCTTGTGCCTTTCTCAGCTAATGCGCAGCAGGATCTGAAGATTGGTTTTGTCAGCTTAGACAAAATCCTTAAGGATTCGACACCTGCCAAAGCAGCTACGGCCCGCTTGGAGCAAGAGTTTTCTAAGCGCGAAAAAGATCTGCAAGAACTCTCAGTCAAACTCAAATCCAGCGCCGAAAAGCTCGACAAGGATGCGCCTGTTATCAGTGATGCTGAGCGTAGCAAGCGCCAGCGTGAACTGGGTGAGATGGACAAAGATTTTCAGCGCCGCCAACGCGAGTTTCGCGAAGATTTGAACCAACGCCGAAACGAAGAAATGGCGGCTGTTTTGGATAGAGCCAGCAAAGTCGTTAAGCAAATGGCTGAAGCGGAAAAATACGACTTAGTCCTTCAAGAAGCCGTGTATGTTGGTCCGCGCATTGATATCACCGAAAAAGTGCTGAAGGCACTCAATAAATAATCAGGACCTTTCGCCATGAGCACTCGACTGGGCGATTTGGTTAAAAGCCTGGGCGGGGAGTTGATCGGTGATCCGGAAATCATCGTTACCGGTATCGCCCCGCTGGAAGCCGCAGGCGAAGCGCACATCACCTTTCTGTCTAACACCAAGTTGCGTTCACAAGCTGCCGCAACTCGGGCGGCGGCGCTGATTGCAGCGTCAAGTGAAGTCGAGGCGCTACGATCTAGCTTTCATGGCGCATTCATACTGACAGACAATCCGTATGCCTATTACGCGCATGCGGCACAGTATTTTGTTTCCCTAACCGCTGTCCCTACTACCCCAGGCATTCATGCCACGGCTGTCATCAGCGAATCCGCTCGAATTGCAGCCACCGCCAGTATCGGTCCTCATGTAACGATTGAAGCGGGTGTGCAGGTAGGCGAGCACTGTGTGATCGGTGCGGGTAGCTTCATAGGACAAGATGCTCGAGTCGGTTCAGCGACCGTGTTTCATCCGAATGTGACGTTTCTTTCCGACTGCCACATCGGTGCTCGCGGTGTTGTTCAATCCGGCGCAGTGATCGGTGGTGATGGCTTCGGTTTTGCGAATCAAAAGGGGCAATGGATAAAAATTCCTCAGACCGGCGGTGTACGAATTGGCGACAATGTAGAGATCGGCTCGAGTACCACGATTGATCGCGGCGCCCTGGAGCACACCATCATTGAAAATGGTGTCAAGCTCGATAACCAAATACAGATTGCTCACAACTGCATCATTGGTGAAAACACGGCGATGGCAGGTTGTGTAGGTGTCGCAGGTAGCGCAAAGATAGGACGTAATTGCACATTTGGTGGTGCAGCGATGGTTCTTGGACATTTAACTATCGCAGATAATGTGCATGTATCGTCAGGCAGTCTGGTGTCGCGCTCTATTCATGAAGCAGGGCAGTACACGGGTTTTTATCCGTTGGCGAAAAATTCAGACTGGGAAAAAACGGCCGCTGTCGTGCGTCAGCTCGACGGGCTGCGAGATCGCGTCAGAGAATTAGAAAAACTGGTCAGGAAACTGACCTCAAAAAAATAACTCACTATTTAGAGAACAGGCAGCAAGCACCATGAA
>JBIIQR010000217.1:0-3848 GCA_044341985.1 Burkholderiaceae bacterium | reverse complement strand
GTGCCGAATACGACGAAAGTAGTATTTCATGGCGCTAGCTTAGATCGGTTCACACCACCAGAAAATAAATCCACCGCATGGCAGCGCACAGGCCTACCCGGCAAATTGGGTATTGGCTTGTTTGGGCGTATACGTCCCACAAAGGGCACTGATATTTTTGTCGATGCGATGATCAAGGTCTTGCCTGACTATCCCGACTTCAGCGCCATTATTACCGGTCAAGCTCTGGCTGCGGAAGACAACTATAAACACGCGATGGATGAGAAAATACGTGCCGCAGGCTTAGCGGATCGTATTGTCTTTCTGGGTAATCTCGCCGCCGATCAGATTCCGCTTTGGTATCAGAATGTCGCCATCATGGTGGCCTGTCCGCGCTATGAGCCGTTCGGTATCACGCCTTTAGAAGCGATGGCCAGCGGATGTGCCGTTGTAGCCAGCCGCACTGGTGCGTTTGAATACATCGTGCAACCCGGGCAAACGGGCGAGCTAGTTTCTACCGGTGATGTTGATGCTCTTGCGATGGCCGTTAAAAAATTGATGTCTGATACTAGTACTATTGAACAAATGGGTCGCGCTGGGCGCGCCCGCGTAACTGCCGAATTTTCGATTGAAAAGGAAGCCCAAGGTATAGCCGATGTTTATCGCACTGTGCTGCAAGCTTAATAAACTATGACTCTATCCATTACTCCCGTTATTCTCTCCGGCGGCAGTGGTTCACGCTTGTGGCCTTTGTCGCGCGCCAAACGCCCCAAACAATTTCTTGGTGTGACCGAAGAGCTCTCGCTATTTCAGCTCACACTACAGCGACTCAATGGCATACCGGGTATCCAAGCCCCCCTCATCGTTTCTAATCAAGAACATCGTTTTCTAGTCGCCGAACAATGCCGTGAGGCTGGCGTTGTACCTGATGCGATTTTGTTGGAACCCTTTGGTCGCAACACAGCACCCGCCATTGCTGTAGCAGCCTTTCATGCCCGCAAGGGAGGAGATGATCCGGTTTTATTGGTGCTACCTTCCGACCATATCTTTACTCGCCCCGAAGCGTTCAAAGATACCGCCCTACTGGCTGCGCAAGCAGCTGATCAAGGCAAGCTGGTTACCTTCGGCATTCTTCCAACTCAAGCTGAAACAGGCTACGGCTATTTGAAGGTAGGCCAATCAACCGATATTCCAGGAGTCAATCAGGTTGCCGAGTTTGTAGAAAAGCCAGATAGCGCAACAGCGGAAAAATATGTCGCCTCGGGCGAGTATTTTTGGAACAGTGGCATGTTCATGTTCAAAGCTTCTGTGTATTTAGACGCTCTGGCAAAGTATCAGCCGGAAATGCTGAAACACTGCGAACTTGCTTATAACAAGGCTCATGCGGATCTTGATTTCATCCGACTTGATGAAAAAGCCATGACAGACTGCCCATCTAATTCTGTCGACTACGCCGTCATGGAAAAAACCGATAAAGCTGCGATGGTTACTCTTGACGCAGGGTGGAATGATGTCGGGGCTTGGTCGGCGGTGTGGCAGGTTTTACCCAAAGATGCCAATGGCAATGCGCTACGCGGTGATGTGATAGCCCATGACGCCAGCGACTGTTATGTCCATGCAGATTATCGCTTGGTGACTTTATTGGGAGTTAAAGACTTAATCGTCATCGAAACATCGGATGCTATTTTGGTCGCTGATAAAAATGCAGCACAAGACGTGAAAAAAATCGTCACTACACTGACTGCAAAAAAACGTAGCGAAACTGACCTACACCGTGAGGTATTCCGGCCATGGGGATCGTTTGATTCATTGGGCACTGGGAAAAATTACCAAGTTAAAAGCATACGCGTTAAACCAGGCGGAAAACTATCGCTGCAATACCACCATCATCGTGCAGAACATTGGGTTGTCGTATCCGGTACAGCAAAAATACTCATCGGGGAAAAGACTCAACTCGTTACAGCGAATCAGTCAGTCTATATTCCCCTGGGAGAAAAACATATGTTGGAAAATCCAGGAAAGGAATGGCTAGAGTTGATCGAGGTACAGTCGGGCAGTTATCTAGGCGAAGACGATATTGTTCGTTTAGAGGATGTATACGGTAGAGCACGTTGATAACTAATAACAAAAACCCGCTATTTATCTACTGAAAAATTTAGGCATAGTAGGAAAAGCAAGCTACTTCTGTTCAACTACGAGTTGGCTTGATTATCCTCAGGCCAGCTAGAATCTGAACACCATGACCAAAAATTTTTAATGCATAGCACACTAACCAAGCCATCATTTTTTCACGCCGAGTTAATTCCGGATTACGCAAGATTTCAACACCTCTCTTTATTGGCGGAAATAGTCCTTTGGGTAATCGAATAATTATGTTTAGAATATTTCTGGACAAAGATTTACCCATGTCGATACTGCTATTTACCCTGAGAGACTTCTTTAACAATTCGCCCCAGGAAGTACGCGCTGGGTGATGTATGGTGACACCCTCACCGTAAGCTATCGTAAATCCTGCTCGGGTAGCGCGACGATTCCACTCCCAATCACCGCCCGACAACAGCTGATCATTAAAATTTCCGACTGTATCAAAAACTTTTCGCTTGCTGATCATATTTGCAGTTACTGACAATCCCTTGGCAGACATTTTCTTTTGGTTAAAAGAGAGTGCCTTTTGATAGGCCTCTAAAGCCGATACATTCGGTTGACTAAAAGTAAGAACAATTTTTCCCGCGATACGATCAACGTTCGATTCAGTTATGAGCTGTACAGCCTGAGCTAACCATTCAGTGGTGGCAATACAATCAGAATCAATAAATGCCAGTATTTCGCCACGAGCTACTTGGATTCCGTAATTTCGGGCAGCATAAGAACCAACCTTGGTCTCATCGATACAAATCACTTTTCTCAACGCTTCCGGAAAAGGATCATTCGGATCATTATTAACTACAATTATTTCAAAAAAATTATTTGGGTAAGATTGTTTTTCAAGTGAAGCAACACATTTAAGCGTATCACTCCAACATCGAAATGTCGGAATTATCACGCTAACAAAAGGCAATTTACTCATTTCTATTGATCTGCAAAAGCCTTAGGAAGTTATTGAAAAATACGTAACGTAAAATTATTACTCAAACAATTCAATAGTTCAAAGAGCGCTGAAGCATCAAATCGTAATGAGGTTTTTTTCCGTTTTGATAAATTATAGAAAATCCATAGCCTTTGAGACTATCAAGGATCTTTACATTGTCAATATATCTTTCGTCGACCTCGTAGAATATGTTAAAGACGCGATCCCATAATACCGATTTCATGAGCTCAGTTAAGACTTCTGCCTCATGCCCCTCAGTATCAATCTTGATAGCAATTTTCGTGTTCCCCGCGATCTTAATTGAAGAATCCAAGAAGTCGCCACCGACAGTTGTTATTCGAATTGAATGCCCGAATTTTTCTTCAGGGACGCTCGTTTCACGCAGAGTGCCGGCTCCTGAGTGCCCTTCTTTTATTTGCATTTCTCGATCTTCAGCAACATTAGATATTGCATAAGGGAACGCTTCAATACGTTCTGCTTCATTGCGTTCAATATTTTTCATTAACTTTACAAATATATCAGGCTGGGGCTCAAATGCATAAATTTTTGTGATACCAGGATTTTTTTCTGCAATCAGCGAATATAAACCCTGATTTGCTCCGATATCAATGAATATACATTCGTCGATCTCTTCAATCCAATCAGAATAAAAAAAACCGTACGAAGCATTGGCACAAAATCTAAAGGTCGCATCATCCCACCAATCTATCAACCATACTCCGTACAGGCTCAGCGTATAACCGTCATGCCTAAGAGGACCAAATTTCACAATTTTTTTTAC
>JBIIQR010000216.1:0-3857 GCA_044341985.1 Burkholderiaceae bacterium | reverse complement strand
AAGAAAAATGCTTAAAATTGCGCAAAAAATGCGTTTAAATCGCGTTTTATTGGTGGTTTTTTGAACAAAAGCATTACAATCGACTCAACAACACTGTGCACCGGCTTCAAAACAAAAGCCACCCGAGGTTACTCGTGAGTGGCTTTTTTGTTAAGTTTGTTTTTCGCTAACCAGTTAAACCGACTTAATTACGTATTTAGTGATCGCTTTTGACCTATTTAGATTTTAATTGTCATTAAGCGATAAAACAGCAGCTGCAGTATGGTTTGTTAATAAAAGGGCTTGTTATCGGCTAATTCGTGCCAACATAGCTTGAAGGTTTGTTCAAAAGGCTTGCAATGACCATAACTTCACATTTTTCCGAACCCACCCAACTTCCATTGTTGCCTTTGCGCGATGTGGTGGTGTTCCCGCACATGGTGATACCGCTGTTTGTTGGTCGTCCCAAGTCCATTAAGGCGCTTGAAGCGGCCATGGAACAAGGTAAGAGCATCATGTTGGCAGCCCAGAAAGCCGCCGCCAAGGATGAGCCTTCTGCTGACGATATTTATGAAATTGGTTGCATAGCCAATATCCTCCAAATGCTCAAACTTCCCGACGGCACCGTTAAGGTTCTCGTTGAAGGAGCTCAGCGCGCACGGATTCATAGCATCAGCGAAGTTGAAACACACTTTGTTGCTGATCTCTCCCCAGTAGAGTCTGAAGCCGGCGATGAATCTGAAGTCGAGGCGATGCGTCGCGCGATCGTTCAGCAATTTGACCAGTACGTAAAACTGAACAAAAAAATTCCTCCGGAAATTTTGACTTCGCTAGCCGGTATTGATGATGCCGGTCGCTTGGCTGATACGATTGCGGCTCACTTGCCTTTGAAGCTAGAACAAAAACAAGTGATCCTGGAAATTTTCAATGTCGCTAAACGTCATGAGCATCTGCTGGGTCAACTCGAAGCGGAGCTCGATATTCTGCAAGTCGAAAAACGTATTCGCGGGCGTGTTAAGCGCCAGATGGAAAAATCTCAGCGCGAGTATTACCTGAATGAACAGGTCAAAGCGATACAAAAAGAATTAGGCGAAGGCGAAGAGGGCGCTGATCTCGAAGAGCTGGATAAGAAGATTATCGCAGCCAAGATGCCGAAAGAGGCGAGAGAAAAAGCACAGAGCGAACTCAAGAAGTTAAAGTTGATGTCACCTATGTCAGCCGAAGCGACCGTCGTGCGCAATTACATCGATGTGCTCATCGGTTTGCCATGGAAGAAAAAATCTAAAGTAAATCATGACCTGACACACGCTGAAAAAGTACTGGAAGATGATCATTACGGTCTCGAGAAAATTAAAGAACGTATCCTTGAGTATCTTGCTGTTCAACAGCGCGTGGAAAAAGTAAAGGCACCGATTCTTTGTTTCGTTGGTCCTCCGGGTGTGGGTAAAACCTCGCTAGGTCAATCGATTGCACGTGCAACTAATCGCAAGTTTGTGCGTATGGCCTTGGGCGGTGTGCGCGATGAGGCCGAGATACGCGGGCACCGTCGTACCTATATCGGATCAATGCCAGGCAAAATATTGCAAAGCCTGACTAAGTCGACTGTACGTAATCCGCTGTTCTTATTGGATGAGATAGACAAGCTCGGACAAGATTTCCGCGGTGATCCAGCATCGGCTTTGCTTGAGGTGCTCGATCCAGAACAGAATCACACGTTTGCAGATCATTATGTCGAGGTTGATTTTGATCTGTCCGACGTGATGTTCGTTGCGACCGCAAATTCGTTAAATATTCCGCCGGCCCTATTGGATCGTATGGAAGTGATTCGTCTATCGGGTTATACCGAAGATGAAAAAACCAATATTTCGCATCGCTATTTAATTCCTAAGCAGATCAAAAATAATGGCCTGAAAGATAGCGAGATTAGTATTGCCGAGTCAGCAGTTCGCGACATCATTCGTTATTACACACGTGAAGCCGGAGTTCGTTCATTAGAGCGAGAAATCTCTAAGATATGTCGCAAGGTCGTGAAGATGCTTCTGTTGAAGAAGCAAGAAACTAAAGTCACGATTAATGCAAAAAATCTTGGAAAGTTTTTGGGTGTTCAGCGTTATGACTTTGGTGTGGCTGACAAAGACAATCAGATTGGACAAGTCGTTGGCTTGGCATGGACTGAAGTCGGTGGTGACCTACTCACTATCGAGTCGATGACTATGCCTGGTAAGGGTAACGTGATTCGTACCGGTACATTGGGCGATGTAATGAAAGAGTCCATTGAGGCCGCTCGTACCGTGGTTCGCAGTCGCGCCAGAAAGCTTGGTGTCAAGAGTGATGTGTTTGACAAAACAGACATACATATTCACGTGCCTGAAGGTGCTACGCCCAAGGATGGCCCTTCTGCGGGTATAGCGATGACAACGGCGATGGTGTCGGTGTTTACCGGTATCCCTGTTAGAGCCGACGTTGCTATGACTGGTGAGATCACTCTGCGTGGTGAAGTCTTACCTATCGGTGGTTTGAAAGAAAAATTACTGGCGGCACTGCGTGGTGGCATCAAGATTGTTTTGATACCTGAACAAAATGTAAAAGACCTCGCAGACATTCCAGAGAATGTTAAAAATCGTCTTGAGATTGTTCCTGTTCGATGGATAGATAAGGTGCTAGAAATTGCACTTGAGCGTCATCCTGTTCCCTTGACAGAAGAGGAAGCGGCACCGGCGGCAGCTGTAAAGGCAGCTGATGGCACAACAGATCCAGCGGTTGTCAAGCACTAAGTGAACGTGTTTTAAAAGAAGAAGCGCTCTTCGGAGCGCTTTTTTGATGCAAAATTTTTATGAATAAAAAATGAATTGTGACAGTTCTGTAAGTAGTGACTTTTGATAAATGCGTTCTTTGTGAATCAATAGGTTACAGCTTTATGCGCGATTATTTATGCAATTTATATGATTTAAATAATAGTTTTATGACTAGTTTTTCACTCGTGTTATCTAGTAAATTTCTTGACACTAGTGGGCGTCGCTAGTCTAATAACCGCTGCGGAATTTTTCTGCAGTCCTCGAGTCGGTTCGTTTTCATAACGTGCCGGCAGCCGAAATAAATTCAATAACACTTCCCAGGGGGAGTCAGTGAACAAAACTGAACTGATAGATGAAATTGCAAAAGCAGCTGACATTTCAAAAGCATCTGCTAGTCGCGCGCTTGAAGCCGTGATTGATTCCGTAACTGCGACATTGAAGCAAGAGGGTACAGTTACGCTTGCTGGATTTGGTACCTTTGCAGTCAGCGCACGCGCTGCACGCACTGGCCGTAATCCACGTACCGGTGAAGAGATTCAAATCGCCGCTTCTAAGGTGCCTAAATTTAAGCCTGGCAAAGCCCTTAAAGATGCGTTAAACTAGTTGTTTTTCCGGCGCCGTGACATGCGTCCGGAGTGGCTGACTAAGTCGAAACGACGTAATAGTGTTTCATAGGGTGCTTAGCTCAGTTGGTAGAGCGGCGCCCTTACAAGGCGTAGGTCGGGAGTTCGAGCCTCTCAGCACCCACCAACAAGTCACCACGATGTTTTTGCAGTTTTAGGAGTGGTAGTTCAGTCGGTTAGAATACCGGCCTGTCACGCCGGGGGTCGCGGGTTCGAGTCCCGTCCACTCCGCCAAACCCGAAAAAGGCGAACTTCTAGTTCGCCTTTTTTTTTACGAGTACGAAAAGCGTTATTCGCCAAGAACTGCTATCAATAGTAAATTTGGTTTGGTTAACGCTTACGTTGTTTGTTAAATAAAGTTCGCTGCACAAGTGAACTAGAGACCTTCGCCGAGTACCTGCCATGCTTGAGTTTATTCGTACCCACCAGCGTTTAATGCAGTTCATTCTGCTGCTGATCA
>JBIIQR010000215.1:0-3865 GCA_044341985.1 Burkholderiaceae bacterium | reverse complement strand
GGGTGCCGGGCACAGCCACCACGGCTGGCATGGGCATGATTTCTATGGCATCTTCCATTTGAATCAGCCAGCGATATCCTCCGGCTGAAAACGCTAAGCGTTTTTGCGAAACAGAATTCGACCGCTGAGCCGACTGGGTGCGCGTTAGCAGATCGCGCTGATAGTCTCGTAAGGCCAGCTCTTTATCTGGTTTGGATAGCGCGGCATTAGACACGATTGATCATCACTAAGCGCTGACGTTACTGAGAAGTGTCGCGATTTTTTGCAACAACAAGGCTTGATCGACTGGCTTGACCATGAAATCACGCGCCCCCTGGCGTATACCCCAAATACGATCTGTTTCTTGGTTTTTACTAGTGCATATGATGACGGGCAAAGAACGCGTCGCAGGATCACGGGTAATTTCACGTGTGGCTTGAAATCCATTTTGACCAGGCATCACCACATCCATGATCACCAGATGCGGTGGATTGCTTTTAATGGCCGCAAGCGCAGCTTCACCGTTATCTACCGCAGTCACTTGATATCCCTGCGATAAAAGTAATTCACTCAGAAAGTGTCTATCCGTTGGTGAGTCATCTACTACCAAAATACTGTGTCGGGTCATAAAAGCTCTTTATAAAAGGAAGTAAAGTCCGCCGATAAAATCCATCCTCGATACGTAAACAAATTAGGTGTCCACTGCTTTAGGAATCAGATCAATGACCGTTTTGATCAAGCTGTCTTTGGTGAATGGCTTGGTGAGATAGGCACTCGCACCCGACAAAACGCCGCGGGCTCTATCGAACAGGCCGTCTCGAGAAGAAAGTAAAACGATGGGGATATGGTGGTACTGCTCGCTGGCACGAATCAGACTGCACGTCTGATAGCCATCGAGTCTGGGCATGAGGATGTCGCAGAAAATCAGCGCGGGCGCCTGCTCAACAATACTCGATAAGGCCTCAAAACCATCTTGGGCCAAACGAACGGAGTAGCCCGCTTGAGAAAGAAAGATTTCTGCTGAACGACGAATCGTATTGCTATCGTCGACGACCAACACATCAGGTCGGATTTTTGTCTGCGCTGTTAGAACATTCATTACGCCACCCGCAGCAAGCTGTACGAAAATGGCGCAACTCTAACAAAAAAGACAACTACTTAAAATATTGGCAAATAAAATTACTGCAGTCGGGGCTTTTTGGCGACAAATCTCATAAAACTAGCCTCACACCACCCGACTTAAGCAAGTTAGCGTAAGGCTTGAATCAATCCAATCAATTAAATCGCAACCATTTCAAAATCTTCTTTGCGCGCACCGCACTCAGGACACGTCCAATTCATTGGCACTTGATCCCAGCGAGTACCTGGAGCAATGCCTTCATCCGGCAAACCAGCTGCTTCGTCGTATACCCAGCCGCAAATAAGGCACATCCATGTCTTGAATTCTTGCTCAGTCTCTTTATCGCTCACGGTACAGCCCTTAAAGTAGAATACTTGGCCTTATATAGTAATCTTTTCCTTGTGCAAAACCAAACTTCTCCGCTTGTTTTAACCTTTGGGGTCGCTGATCCCGTCGGCGCGACGGGCATACAAGCCGACCTTGCCGCATTCGCTGCCATGGGATGCCACGGTTTATCTGTAATTACTGCACTGGCGATCGCTGATACCACGGGGGCTGAAGATGTACAGGCCGTTGATCCTGATTGGGTTGCAGATCAAGCACGCGTAATGCTGGAAGATATGCCAATAGCTGCGTTTAAAGTAGGTTACATGAGCAGCATCGAGCATGTGTCTGTCATTGCAGAGATCGTTTCCGATTATCCCGAGATACCATTGGTGCTGGATCCCTTCACCACGATGCTGCCAGACCAAGACGCTAGTGAAGAAGTGTTGATGGCCATGCGTGAGTTGTTGATACCTCAGACGACACTGCTGCAGGTATCGGTAGATGAATTGTCGCGACTCGCTGAAACCTGGCGCGAACCCAGCACAGATAATCTGATTGAGACGGATGCGCTGCAATTAATCGAATTCGGATGCGAGTATCTATTTGTTACTGGCGCACCCGGCGAGGCAGCCGAAGTAACAAATTTACTTTTTTCGGAAGATGGCTTGGTGCGCAGTGCAGGCTGGCCCAGACAAGCAGGCCCATTCGTCGGTGCAGGAAATACTCTATCGGCCACTATGGCCGCGATGTTGGCGAATGGTCTGGATGTGCCGGAAGCGGTATCCGAAGCTGAAGAATTTACCAACGCTGCACTGACACACGCTCAGCGACTTGGCATGGGTAAGTTAGTACTTGATCGCTTTTTTTGGGCGCGCGAAGGCGATATCGATCCGTCCTCATCTTGAAATAAAATAAAACACTACACTTAAAAGCTTCAGTGCAAGAAGCTATCAATAACCACGGGAGATAACGTGTCTAAGAATGAAACCCTGTTTGCCCGCGCTCAGCGCAGTACGCCTGGCGGCGTCAATTCACCGGTTCGCGCATTTAAATCAGTCGGCGGCACACCCCGATTTATTACGCATGCCGAAGGTGCATCGTTCTGGGATGCCGATGGCAAACGTTACATAGACTACATAGGCTCATGGGGACCTGCGATTGTGGGGCACGCTCATCCAGATGTGGTTAAGGCCGTTCAAGAAGCCGCAACACGGGGATTATCGTTTGGCGCACCCACCGAAGGTGAGATTTTGATGGCCGAAGAAATTTGTCGCATCGTGCCTTCGATCGAACAAGTGCGACTCGTATCGTCAGGTACCGAAGCGGCCATGAGCGCCTTGCGATTAGCACGTGGTGCAACCGGGCGTGATTTGGTGATTAAATTTGAAGGCTGCTATCACGGTCATGCTGATTCCATGTTGGTTAAAGCGGGCAGTGGTCTGCTTACCTTTGGTAATCCAACTTCATCAGGCGTACCGGAAGATTTTGCCAAACACACGATGGTCCTGGATTTCAACAATCCAACGCAGCTCGACGAAGTCTTCAAAAAAATGGGGCACCAGGTTGCAGCAGTGATTGTGGAACCTGTAGCAGGCAACATGAACTTGTTACCGGCAACACCAGAATTTTTAAAAGTAATGCGCGATCTCTGCAGTCAGTACGGCGCGTTGTTGCTGTTCGATGAAGTGATGTCGGGTTTCCGTGTTGCTCTGGGTGGTGCTCAGTCAATATATGGAATACAACCTGATATGACGGTATTGGGCAAAGTCATCGGTGGTGGATTACCGGTGGCAGCGTTTGGTGGTCGCGCTGATTTGATGAAGCATCTCGCTCCGCTCGGTCCGGTGTATCAAGCAGGTACGCTATCCGGTAATCCGGTCGCTGTAGCCGCAGGTATGGCTACACTAAAAATTATTCAAAAGCCCGGCTTCTATGAAAACCTAACCAAGCAAACTCGTAAACTCATTGATGGCTTATCTGCACAAGCGGCAGCGAGCGGTATTGCATTTTGCGGGGATGCTGTTGGCGGGATGTTTGGTATTTATTTCAAAGACAAAATTCCGACCAATTACACTGAAATGATGACGTGTAATAAAGATCTGTTTAATCAATTTTTCCATGCCATGTTGGATGAAGGTGTCTACCTCGCACCGTCTGCTTTTGAAGCAGGCTTTGTGTCAGCGGCACATGATGATGCCGTCATTGATCAAACACTTAGCATTGCGAAAAAAGCGTTTGCTAAGTTAAGCAAATAAGCGTCATCCAAAATAATTAGGGTGCATCACTGCACCCTAATTAAACTCTACTTCAATAAACAGAAGAGTTTGCGCAGGCAATCTGCCTAGCCCAAACTATTTCAGCCAGCCTCGCCGACGGAAGTACCAAAACGGTGTCACGGCGCTAATGATCATTAACACCAGCGCGAGCGGATAACCGAGT
>JBIIQR010000214.1:0-3873 GCA_044341985.1 Burkholderiaceae bacterium | reverse complement strand
GGCATTCCGCACGGAAGGCGAAGCAGGGTAGTCACGAATCACATTTTGCGCGCGATTGATTGCAGCCACAAAGGCTGAGCGACGTAAATAGTAATCAGCGACGTGAACTTCATACTGTGCCATGGCCTCTACTAAATAGCGCAAACGATCACGTGCATCGTCAGCGTATTTGCTATCTGGGAAGCGATCGGCTAACTGTTTGAATGCATCAAAGGCATCGCGTGCGGCTTTAGGATCGCGTTCAGTCGGATCTTGGCGGCTGATGAAATCAAACAAGCCTTTCTTGTCATTAAAATTAGCAAGGCCTCTGAGGTAATACATGTAATCCACGTTTGGATGATTCGGATGCAAGCGAATAAAGCGGTCAACCGCTGCTAAACATTGTGCTTGATCATTTTGTCGGTAGTAGGAATACGCTATTTCCATCTGAGCTTGCTGAGCGTATTTTCCGAAAGGGTAACGAGATTCAAGTTTTTCTAAATACTTGATCGCTCTTTCATAGTTACCGCTTTTGAGTTCATCTTTGGCCTCGGCGTATAATTTCTCGGCCGACCATCCTTTGGTCTCATCCGCTTTCTGTCCCAGCGAACCGCAGCCGGAAAACATGAGTGCCAGCGCCATCAAGGCAAGTGTCAGAATTTTTTTAAACATAGGATGGGGCGTATTCACTTCATCAATAAGTGCGGCGATTATAGCCGATGGACATCTTTGTGAAACCACCCGGCCAGTCAGCTCCTGAATTCACGTTGGACAATGAGGTGATCGATGACGCCGACGATTTTGACGGTGCCTCGACGGGTCTTGAGCCCCTCAGCCTTCAATTGGACGATATTCATCAGGGCGAACGCCTAGATAAGGTGCTCGCTATCCTGTTACCGCAGTTTTCACGCGGCCGTTTGCAACAATGGATAGAAGAAGGTTGGGTGCTGGTCGACGGCAAACCGGCCAAAATTCGCACCACAGTGCTTGGTGGTGAGAATGTCAGCGTAGAACCACAGGTAGCCGATCATGATCAGGCGTTTGTCGCTGAGCCAATTGAACTGACTATTGTGTATGAAGACGATGCGCTGATCGTCGTCAATAAACCCGCAGGCCTTGTAGTACATCCGGCCGCAGGTAATTGGTCTGGCACGCTACTGAATGGTCTCTTACATCATTCACCTCAGTTGATGGGGGTGCCGCGGGCGGGCATTGTTCATCGTCTGGATAAAGACACGAGCGGCTTGTTGGTGGTGGCTAAGACACTCCAGGCGCAAACCGATTTGGTACGACAGCTGCAGCAGCGAACCGTGAGCCGGCAGTATCTGGCGCTAGTTTGGGGTCAGCCCGTATCCAGCGGCCGTATCGAAGCCGCCATCGGGCGCCATCCGCGAGAGCGCACACGCATGGCGATTAGCAGATCCCCACAAGCCAAAATGGCGATCACACATTATCAAAAAGTGGTTAGTGGTCAGCTGGACGGCCGCACGGTGACACTGCTGCGCTGTCAGCTGGAGACTGGGCGCACGCATCAAATTCGTGTACATCTGCAATCACTGGGTTTTCCGATTGTGGGTGATGCCGTTTATGGCAAAGCGCACTTGGTGTCTGTGTTCCCGCGTCAGGCTTTGCATGCTGAGCGGCTGGGCTTGGTGCATCCGACCAGCGGTGTTCATGCTGAATGGCATGCTGCGTTACCCTCAGATATGGCCGACTTGCTGCAGCAAGCGAGCATGGTGGTCTGACCTAATCGCATCAGACCTTAGCGTAACTATGCGTACTCTAGACATTCACTGGCCAGAATTACCCTTGGGCGTGGGCGTGCTTTCCACCCTTAGGTCTGGTGGTGTCAGCACAGGTGCCTATGCCGATTTGCAAGGCGGAGGCGGGCTGAATCTGGGCACGCATGTGGGCGATTCTCCAGAAGCCGTGGCTGAAAACCGATCATTGCTGAGCAGTCTTTTACCTGGCGACCCGATCTGGCTGGAGCAAGTGCATGGCTCAGAGGTGGTGAATGCACAAAGCTTGTCGGCCAACGGTCCGGCTCCCCGCGCCGATGCCATTATGGCTACAGCTGGCGGCACGGTATGCGCCATCATGACCGCCGATTGCATGCCGGTGCTACTGGCCGATACGAGGGGAAACTTGGTGGCGGCTGCACATGCTGGTTGGCGTGGTCTGGCCGGCGGTGTGCTTCAGAACACCGTAAAACAGTTACGCGACGCCGGGGCTGATGAGATCGTGGCATGGTTGGGACCTGGGATAGGCCCTGATCGGTTTGAAGTAGGCGAGGATGTGCTGGCCGCCTTTCAACACCTAGGCTCAGCGGTCAAGTTAGCCTTTGTACCTTTAGCGGACAAGCCGGGTAAGTACTTGGCGAATTTGCCGGCCCTCGCTCGGTGGCTGTTGGCTAGTGTGGATGTAAAACCAGTGGCCGGCGGTGAACGCTGTACCGTTAGCGAAGCTTCTGAGTTTTATTCCTTTCGTCGCGATCGCGTGACTGGGCGAATGGCAACGATGATTTGGATCAAGTAGATCAGTGAGCTTGCGTCGTATCGTTCTGCTCGGCTTGTTGCTGCTCTTGCATGGCTTGTAGTTGTTCTTGCTGGCGACGTCGTTTGCGACTGCCCGTGCCGGCAAGGTAAACAATGATCGAGACTGGCAACACGCCATAAAAGAAAAAAGTCATAATGGCAGCTATAACTGATTCCTCAGTGATAGCCATCATCAGTACGACATAAATCCATCCAACGGCAGCGATATGCATGTGTCTAGTTCCCTAACAAAGGATAGCTAGCAGCATACGTGAAATCCTAAGAACGAGTGACGGGGAAGATTGCATGAGTAAATCCGAAAGCAAGGCTCAGCCTAAGCCTCAGCCTCAGTCAGCTTACGACGCGCAGGCCTGGTTGGCTCAGATGTCTGATCCTAAGGGTTGGCAATCGATGATGAATCTGATGCAGTCGGGTATGTCAGACATGACTGGCCACAGCGAGACGCAGGCCGTGATGTCGATGGTACCTGCAGAAAAGCTGATGCAGCTGCAACAAGACTACACGGAAAAATTTTCTGCTTTGTGGTCAGGCCTAATGGAATCGAAATCTCCTGAAATTAACGATAGACGTTTTTCAGCACCAGCATGGCATGCGAATCCTTTGTATGCATTTAATGCGGCCACGTATTTACTGAATGCCCATTTTTTAAATGCCTTGGCTGAGTCTATTGAGGTGGATGAACAGACCAAGAAAAAAATACGCTTTGCGACTCAGCAGACCGTTGATGCGATGTCACCCGCGAATTTTCTCGCAACGAATCCCGAGGCTCAGCAATTACTGATTGATTCAAAAGGTGAAAGCCTGCAGCGCGGCATCATGCAGATGCTGACAGACATGCGCAAAGGTCACATATCGCAGACTGATGAAACGGCGTTTGAAGTGGGTCGTAATGTCGCGGCTAGCGAGGGTTCGGTTGTTTTTGAAAACGATGTAATTCAATTGCTGCAATACCGTCCCCTGACCAAGCAGGTGTATCAACGCCCCTTAGTGATTGTGCCTCCCTGTATCAACAAGTTTTATATCCTTGATCTACAACCAGAAAATTCCTTGATTCGTTATGCCGTCGAACAGGGGCACACCGTGTTTGTCGTGTCATGGGTCAATCCTGATCAGAGCTTGGGTCATCTGGGTTGGGATGACTATGTAGAAAAGGGTGTAATTACTGCACTCGACGTGGCGCAACAGATTAGCGGTGAAAAGCAAGTCAATGCCTTAGGATTTTGTGTCGGCGGCACGCTGTTGGCAAGCGCACTTGCAGCGATGGCTGCACGTGGCAAAAAACCCGTTTCCAGTTTGACGCTGTTAACTACCATGTTGGATTTCACCGATGTAGGTTCTA
>JBIIQR010000213.1:0-3880 GCA_044341985.1 Burkholderiaceae bacterium | reverse complement strand
GTTGCGATAATCACGATCTGACAGCAAGAATTGTTGGAAATTTGCAGGGTTTCAAGTTCCTGCAGGTAACATTGCGGTTTTGACGAACGCGGCCTCACTAAAGCACCCGTCGCCCTTTTAATGTCCGACTCTCAATCCAACAAAACATCCTCTCTGGCAGCGCTTGCTAGCCACTCAACGCTAGCGCGAAAGTGGCAACTGCCTGCGCTGTTCGCTCAGGATAAGGAACGCTTCCAACGTTTTTCATTGGAAGCTGCTGGCCTATTTCTCGATTATTCAAAAAACCATATCGATGCAACGACGATATCGCTACTCGCTGATCTTGCCCGCTCTTGCGGCTTGGAACAACGACGCGATGCAATGTTCAAAGGTGAATCTGTCAACACCACAGAACAACGACCTGCGCTTCACACTCTCTTACGCGCGCCTGCAGAACAGCGCTTCGAACTTGATGGCGAAGTTCTGAGCAACGAAGTCCAGCAGGTGTTGGATCGCATGGGGCAGCTATCGCAACGGGTACGGAGTGGCGAATGGCTGGGATTCACAGGCACAGTAATTACTGATGTCGTGAATATCGGCATTGGTGGATCTGATCTTGGACCAGCGATGGCGTGTGCAGCACTTCGCCCCTTTATCAAACCAGGATTACGCGTACATTTTTTATCTAATGTCGATGGCCATGCAATCGATGCGGTACTAGCTGATTTATCGCCTGAAACAACGCTTTTCATCATCGCTTCAAAAAGTTTTACAACCCAAGAAACGCTAATCAATGCGCATGTCGCCCGCGAATGGTTTCTGAGTAAAGGTAAGGCTAGCGATCTGGCGAAACACTTTGTCGCTGTATCAACGAATGCGAAAGCTGTGGCTGAATTCGGCATTGATACAGCGAATATGCTGCCGTTCTGGGATTGGGTTGGTGGTCGATACTCTGTGTGGTCTGCGATTGGTCTGTCGATTGCGATCGCCATCGGTATAGAAAATTTCCGTGCATTCTTAGCGGGTGCGCATATGATGGACAGGCATTTTCAAGAGTCCCCACTCGAGCAGAATATGCCTGTCATGCTCGGCTTAATCAGCTGGTGGTACCGTCAGTATTTTGGAAGTACGTCGCACCTAATTGCACCTTATCACGAAGATTTACGTTTATTCCCACTTCACTTACAGCAAGTCGATATGGAAAGTAACGGAAAGCGAGTCACAGCCGCAGGCATTCCCGTAACCTCGCCCACTGCACAAGTGATCTGGGGTAGCACAGGCACCAATGGTCAACACGCTTACTTCCAAATGCTGCACCAAGGCACGGATTTAGTGCCCGTCGATTTTATTGCTGCGATCCATCCATCACATGATCGTGCTAACCAACACAACGCATTGCTCGCGAACTGTTTTGCGCAAGCAGAAGCGTTGATGGTGGGTCATCAAAAAGATGAACGACCAGGCCATGTAGGCGAAGCACTGGCTGAATTCCGTGTATTACCAGGTAATCGACCCAGCAACACGCTGCTGATAGATAAGCTAACACCAACGACTCTGGGTACGCTGTTAGCCTTGTATGAGCACAAAACGTTTGTGCAAGGCGTACTGTGGGACATCAATAGCTTTGATCAGTGGGGTGTAGAACGCGGGAAAACGCTAGCTGCACGCATACTGCCTGAACTTGAAGGCAAAACATCCTCTCATACCCATGACGGCTCGACTGCCGGTTTGATCACTCGCACTTTGCAAAAGAAACACTAAAATGAATCAACTCGACCAACTCAAACAGTACACGACGGTAGTCGCTGATACAGGCGACTTTCAATCGATGCAAGCCTTTGCGCCGCAAGATGCAACGACGAACCCTTCACTGATACTCAAAGCAGTTCAAAAACCTGAGTATCGTTCTTTGCTGGATCACGTACTGCAAAACCACTCAGGAAAATCCACCAGCGAGATGGTTGATCATTTATTGGTCGAATTTGGAAAAAAAATACTGGCGATTATTCCTGGTCGAGTGTCTACCGAAACCGATGCACGTCTTTCGTTTGATACGCAAGCTACGCTACAAAAAGCGCGACAGTTAATTGCTCTCTATGATGCGGCTGGGGTGTCACGTCAACGTGTGTTGATCAAAATCGCCTCGACCTGGGAAGGCATACAGGCGGCGAAAGTACTCGAAAAAGAAGGCATACACTGCAACATGACGCTGTTGTTTTGTTTGCCGCAAGCCATCGCTGCAGCGGAAGCAGGCGCGCAATTAATCTCGCCATTTGTGGGTCGAATCTATGACTGGCATAAAAAAGCGACCGGTACAGAGTACACAGGCGCCAACGATCCCGGTGTGCAATCGGTAGGTCGCATTTATGACTACTACAAAAAATTTGGCTATCCAACGGAAGTCATGGGTGCGAGTTTTCGCAATACATCGCAAATTCTTGAATTGGCTGGCTGTGATTTATTAACCATCAGCCCAGAGCTCTTGCAAAAATTACGCGATGCAGAAGGCCCTATCGAGCCCAAGCTGTCCGCACAAAAAGCAGCCTCTGCCACGATCCAAAAAATCACGTTGAATGAATCTGCTTTCCGACTCGCTTTAAATGATGATGCGATGGCCACAGAAAAATTGGCCGAAGGTATACGACTTTTCTGTGCTGATTCAGAAAAACTAGAACAACTAATCAACGCTGCGAAATAATCGATGGTGGACGCACAACCACATGCATGCGCACACAATTACATACAGACTATCACTCAAGTGAGATCTAGATCGCTTAGTTAAAGAACGCCTGTATTTCGAAATTCAACAATCTCTTGATCTGAATAACCCAGGGTTTTTAGTACTTCGTTGGTGTGCTCACCTAATTCAGGGCCTATCCAACGGGTAGAGCCTGGCGTTTCAGATAATTTCGGAGTAACCGCAGGCAGCTTGATAGATGAGCCATCTTTGAACTGATGCTGCTCAAACATCTGACGTGCAAGAAACTGTGGGTCTTGCATCATGTCGCGAACTGAATAAATTTTCGATACAGGTACGTCAGCCCCTTGAAGCACAGCCAATGCTGCATCAATCGTCTGTGTTGAACACCAGGACTGAATCGCCTCATCAATGGCTTGCGTAGCAGGCACTCGACCGGCATTGTTGGCCAACGCGGGATCGTCAGCCATGTCGAGTCGTCCAATCGCGGTCATGAGTCGCTTAAAGATCGCATCGCCATTCCCAGCAATCACGATATTTTCACCATCGCCCGTTGTGTAGGTATTCGAAGGCACTATCCCGGGTAACGCGCCGCCGGTACGCTCACGCACTACACCCGCATGATCATATTCGGGCACTAGCGATTCCATCATGTTGAATACAGCTTCATACAAAGCGACATCGACCATCTGCCCTTGCCCTGCTACACACTCCGCACCCGATTTTCCGTTCCAGCGACCGCCGGTTGCATCACGATGGCGTAAGGCCATCAACGCGCCTATAGCACCATGCAAAGAAGCGACCGAATCGCCGATAGAAATGCCAATACGAACCGGCGGCCGATCAGGATGACCGGACACATAGCGCAAACCACCCATCGATTCACCAATCGCACCAAAACCCGGTGCATCACGCAGTGGCCCCGTCTGCCCATAACCCGACAAACGCACCATGATCGCAGCAGGATTAATCGCTTTTAATTGATCGAAGCCGAGATTCCATTTCTCCAGTACACCGGGTCGATAATTTTCAATAATGATGTCGGCATCTAACGCCAGTTGACGTGCAATTTCTTGTGCACGCTTGTCTTTCATATTGAGCGTAATACTTTTTTTATTTCGACTCTGCACATACCACCAGAGCGAATTTCCATCCTTGAGCACACGCCATTTACGAATCGGGTCGCCATCACCTGGCGCCTCG
>JBIIQR010000211.1:0-3889 GCA_044341985.1 Burkholderiaceae bacterium | reverse complement strand
CACCGGAGCCAACACGTATGCGTGAAAGCTCGCTCGCCATCACCTCGGCGCGCCATTCCAGCCTACCCTTGCGAATCATTCGAAATAGCTCAGTGCCATTCGCGACGACTGCACCCACGGTTGCACTGCGTGCCGAGATAACACCACTATCCGGCGCAAGCAATTGTGTGAACTTCAGGCGAAGCTTTTGTGCGCTGACGTTGGCTTCGGCTGCTGCAACGCGTGCGCGCGCAGTTTGCTCGGCAGTGAGGAATTGATTGATCTGCTGAGTGCTGATGGCACCGGTATTCACCAAGGATCGTGCACGCTCAGCATTCGAACTTGCTTCAGCGAGTGTCGCTTGGGCTTCCAGTAAAGCAGCATTGGTCTGGGCAAGATCGGCTTGCACGGTCTCATCAGAAAAACGCGCCAAGGTTTGACCGGCACGCACAACATCACCGACATTTACCAGCACCTCGGTCAAGCGTAGCCCATTGGCCTCGCTACCAATACTCGCCTCCTGCCAGGCGGCGATGTCACCGTTGGCAGCTAGTGTCTGCGAGAGGCGGGTTAACTGTGGGCGCGCTGTGCTGACAGTTAATGCAGCCTTCGCCGTGGATGCGGGCTTGTTGGCTGCTACTTTGTCACTAGTCGCTTTGTCATTCGCTGCTTTGTCATTCGCCTTGCTGCTAGGCGTGGGCAACAGCCACACGGCAAACACCAGCAGCACCATCATGGCCAAGCTTGCGATGGCCGGTCGAGGAAGATGACGCGGAAACTGTCGTATCAAGTGCAAGGGATTCATGGTTTCGACTCTGAAAGGGCTTTATCGAATGATGTGGGTGACGTGGGTGATTGCCAGCCACCACCTGCGGCGCGGTACAAGGCGATCCATGCTGCAATACGTTCACGCTGCAGGCTGACTAGCGCGGTCTCTGCACTTAGCTTGCTGCGACGAGCCTCCTCGAGCTCGATCAGGCTGTCAAAACCTTTTTCGTAGCGCAGCTGGGCAGCATCGAGCGAGGTCATGAAACCGTCGATGGCGATCTGCGCGTCATGGCTGCGCGCCGCTATGCTATCGAGATTAACCAAAGACTCTTCGACCTCACGCACCGCACGGCGTACCGTGGCGCGGTACTCATTCGCGGCCTCTTCATAACGCGCAATCGCCGCAGCCATATTCGCGCGTCGCCGATTACCATCAAAAATAGGCAGGCTCAGAGCAACAGGCCCCACGGTCCAACTATTTAAGTTAAATGTGCCATCGTTGGTCTCAAATCGATTACGACCAATGTTTCCGGACAGCGATAGCCGCGGGTAACGTCGCGCTTCTACACTACCGACATCGTTGCTGGCGGCTGCGACCTGCTGCGCGGCTGCATAAATGTCAGGACGTTGCGCAAGCGTTGCAGCAGGAAGCTCTGCCAGAGGTACTGGGGTAGGGAGCGGTAGTGTGGGTGGCATGCTCTCGAGCTTGGCACGCAGATCACGTTCATCGAGACCAGTCAGCATGACCAACGCTTTGATATCCACATCGCACTGCGCGCGCAGCGCGGTCACGCGGCTACGTCCCTCTGCCGCGCTAGCCCGTGCCAGCCCTGAATTTGCTGGCGGCTGAAATCCTGCTTTAACCGCTAGTTCAGTTAGACGCGTAATCTCTGCGCGCGAGGCGATGTCGACTTCCGCAATTGTCAGCAAACGTCTGCATCCTCGCAAGGCATAGTATTGATTGGCCGTCTCTGCTGCCACCGATACTCGAGCCTCGTGCCAGTTGGCCTCTGCACCTTGGGCGCGACGCTGTGCCGCATCTCGCGCCATACGATTTGCACCAAACAGGTCAATCTCCCAACTGGCCTGCAATGAACCCTGGTAAGCATTACCACCAGGGAAAGGCGGAAAAGCGCTACGGCGCTGCGCGCTGACGCCTGCATCCATGGTCGGCTGAAGTGCACCACCTGCCGCCAGTCGCTCTGCATTGGCTTGTTCGATCCTGGAGCGGGCGGCACTGACACTACTACTTACGTTTTGCGCCGCATCGATCAGATCGATCAGTAGCGGGTCTTGCTGCTGTCGCCACCAGTCTGCTAGCGCCGATACTTGTCCATCATGTGCCAATGCTCCTTCGCCGGGCATAGGGGCGATCCACCGTGCGGGGGGAGTTGGATCAGGCTTAGCTGTTGGTAGAAGCGCGCTGAAATTGCCACATCCACTTAGTGGCATGCACAGAAGCAGGAGTAATAGGGCCGTACACCTAACGCGGCTATGGATGGGTAATAAAGGCATTTTTTTTAACTATAAAAACCAAGCGTATTATCCCAGTATTTATATTTAATTGCCTGTGGTGTAAGAAAAAATCGGAGTCCAATCGCAACTGATCAACTGTCAGTTTATGACTTTACTGTGTGAGATTTTTAAAACATACATCATTGTATTGGTAGGTTTTAATTCTTGTTGAATTGAGGTAAATGAATTTGGGTTGTTTGAGATTTTATTCTAACGAGTTAACTAGACGCGCTGCGGATATTAGCGAATAAAAAATTAGGAAATTTTTTATTTCAACGCGCTACTAAAATCGAGTTACATCAATTTTTAGTTCCATATAAGAGCACAGGTTAACTAAAAAATTTTCTATTATCTTTCATCATTTTCTTAAGGTCTGATATCGAAATTTGGGAAATGTCATGAATCCTAAGCAAAAAATGAGGCGTAACCACCGCTTTCTTATGACGTAATTTACTGATATGTGCAGGAGAAAATCCAAATTTCTTACTAAATGAAAGATCATTTTTTAAATTTAGTAGGGTCTTTAGTTCATCAAGCAAATCAGATGGTGAATAAGCTGGGTAGTTTTTAATAGGTTTCACTTTTACCTCCATGGATAAATTAAAAAATGTAGAGTTAATCTACGTTGATTTTTTGCGTGTTCGGATCTGAGAACTCGGCATCTAACAATGCCGTTGGACTTGCGCCCGTGGTCGGGCTTTGGGAGGAAAAGGGGCCGGTTGCATGTTCCATGATGAATCGTCCTTAAATTGGAGAATCAATTCAGGGGCAATTAGCTTGTTGGCAGAGCGCTGAAAACACCCTTTAATGCACGTTACCCCTGACTTGCATGATGGCAACTATGGGTCTTGGTTTAATATGTAAAAAGCAGATAATTACTGAGTTATTCTTCTGAAAAAACTGAATATGAGTAATTCAATGACGTGCTCTTTTCTGTCTCAATTCGCCGATATTGAATTGATGAGTTTTTAAGTAACTTTTCACTCATATAAATCTTTTAAAAGTTCCAGGCCATTGGCATAGTTAGAAGCCGTTTGCTTTTCCTCCTGGCGCTTACGCCATTTGCGCATGGGTTGTCCATCTCTCAATTGCTGCAGCAGATAGGGTGCCCATCGGCGCGCTTGTTGTGCAGACACCAAAGGGTGGCTGGGATCACTGTCGGCAAGTGGGCAGTGCGCGTTAACAAACTGAGCCACCACACTTAAGTTGTCTGAGTCATCGGGGTTATGTGACACGACCTTGAAGCCAGATTTTTCCAGCAAGTTGCGCAAGGTTTTGCCTGTGAAGTACAAGGTGTGCGCCCTGAAAAACATGTAATTCGGTGAACACAAGCGTATGGCGTTGGGCACTTCAATGTAGAGCAAGCCTTCGGGTTTGAGTTTTTCGCCAATCGTGCGCAAGGCTGAGACGGGTTCAGGCAAATGTTCGAGCACATGAAACATGGAGATCAGGTCAAACGAAACCGGCAGTTCACTAGATAAGCAATGTTGCAAGGTGCCATTGTTGATATCAATTCCCAGCATGTTTCGCGCATAAGCGGCATAACCTGCATGGGGTTCAATGCCCTTTGCCTGAAAGCCTAAGGTATGCAACAGATAAACGAACTCGCCACTGCTGGAGCCAATGT
>JBIIQR010000212.1:0-3889 GCA_044341985.1 Burkholderiaceae bacterium | reverse complement strand
TCCCGATTCAATCCCCATCAAAGTTATTTACGTATGGACATCTGGAACGTGGGCTGTTGCAGAGGTTGAATTTGAAACTCTCTTACCAGCAGTGGTTGCAGTTAAAAACCTCGATACGAGCGCAACGGTGGTCGGAGACGCGATCTGGAGTGGAATGACAGCTCCTTGGAAATCAGGACCTTTCATACGAGCCTACCTAGGCCAGAAGGCCAGGGACATGCCTGCTGAACTACTCAACTGTTTTGAATTACAAACGAGTTCTTTCAGATAAATCTGGATCAAGCTCAGTTTGGGGCTGAAGCTCAAGGCTTCATAAAACGCAAAGTCATTCGGTCCGACTCACCTATGGCGCGATACTTGGGTTTGTCACTGTCAGCTACGCCGCGCAGATTAGGTGGCAAGTTCCACACACCTCCGGGATGGTCTTTCGTATCAAGCGGGTTGCTGTTGATCTCCGAGCTACGGTCCAACTTAAAGCCGGCGGCGGTAGCAGCCTCGATCACGAATTGCTCGGTCATGTAACCCGATTCGATTTGTTTAGATAGAGGCGTGCCCGGTTTCGCCCGGTGTTCAACCACGCCGAGCACACCGCCTGATTTTAAGGCCTGATAAAAACCTTTGAACATCGATTGTGTGTGACCTGCTTTGGCCCAGTTGTGCACATTACGAAAAGTTACCACCAGATCAGCCACGCCGTTTGGAGCAAACAAGGGTGCAGAAGCGTCATACGACGTGATCGTCGGCGCGCCGTAAAGTTCTGAGGCATTTTTTAGCATTTGGCGGTAGGCGACATCTCTATCCTTCATTGCCTTCGGCATATCCTCGGTAATTACAGGTACAGCTGCATAAAAACGCCCCTGTTTTTTGAGTAATGGACCAATGATTTCGGTGTACCAGCCATTCGCAGGCGAGATTTCCACCACGGTCATGTCGGGTCGCAGACCGAAAAATAGAAGCGTCTCTTTCGGGTGGCGGTATTGATCGCGTGCGCGGTTGGCCTCGGAGCGGTGGGGAGCCTGAATGACTGTGTCCAATAAGCCATGAACATCGTGCGCGTTAGCAGTGCTGGCAAAGTAGGGCGCTAGACCGCCCGTGATAAGTATGATCGCTGTGATACAGGACATCGCCAAGCTTGTTTTTTTGTTCATGTTTGGATCCGAGTAAGTCATTGGGTTTGCCAGATATATGCAGCCTCAGCTGGACTCAGTGTTTACAACAGGCTGAGTCATTGTAACTACGTTCCCATAAAGCATAAGCTAGATCGAAACGTTTATTCACGTGATGATGTATTTCCATGCAACTCAAAATGGTGCTGACTCTATGAATCATGTCAGGGTAGCGGGGGTGCGCTAGAATCACATCTTGCTGAATTGTAGGGGATATCAATGAGTCTGGCGCTGGAACCACGCCATTGGGTGTTAGTGATTTTTGTTTGCTCTGCGCTGTATGCGCATTTTCGTGGCTCTGTGCGATTTGGATTGGCACGTGCGTTGACGGACTTTACGGTGCTCATTGCCCCCATCAATGCGCTGATGTATTTGTTTTCTCGTACACCACGAACAGCGTACATTGATCAAAGTGCATTCCCTGAACTTCAGCTACTGACTAAAAATTGGGAAGTGATTCGCGACGAGGCGATGGCACTAGCGGAGGGTGGTCAGATACGTGCTGCCTCTGGCTATAACGATATTGGCTTTAATTCTTTTTTCCGTACCGGCTGGAAGCGCTTTTATCTGAACTGGTATGGCAAAGATTTACCTTCGGCAGCGCAAAGCTGTCCCAAGACACTGGCACTGCTAAAGCAACTACCCAACATCAAAGCGGCGATGTTTGCTTCCCTACCACCGGGTGCAACGCTGGTTCGTCATCGCGATCCCTATGCGGGTTCGCTACGGTATCACTTAGGGCTAGTTACACCGAATGATCCGGAATGTTTTATTGAGGTTGATGGCCAAAGCTACCACTGGAAAGACGGCGAGGCCGTCATGTTCGATGAAACCTTTATTCATCATGCAGCGAATCGTACCGATCATCAGCGTGTGGTGTTATTTTGTGATGTAGAGCGGCCGTTGTGGACCGCACCTGCGCGATGGTTCAACCGATTATTTGCCAAGTATGTGATGTCTTCTGCCGCCTCGCAGAATATTGAGGGTGAGGGTATTGGTTTTCTGAATCGTTTTTTCGCTCTCTTTTATCAATTGCGACTACAAGGCAAAAAGCTTAAGGCCTACAGTCGTCGGCTGTATTACCTCCTTAAATGGATCGTCATTCTTGGTGCGCTCTGGTTGATTTTTTGGTGATAGTTTCTTATTTACAAGAATTCTGAGAGTTGCTACATTGGCGGCATTCTGGCTTACCCGTTGTGCCGCTGATGAGATTTTCTTTGACTCCCCGTCGTAGTCTTATTGTGTTCCCCTTGCTGCTAAGCTTGGGCGGCTGCGCCAGTCACTCTGAGCTAGCATCAATTCAACTCGATAAATCCCACCCCCAATATGTCAGTCCTGAGTGTCGCGACAGTATGGTTACAGGCGAAAGACACAAGGATTTGAAACTCGCTAGGATGGTGGCTTCGCCAGTGCTGGTAGCGCTTTCCGGCGGGCTGCTACTGCCGGTGGTGGCCTTAAATACGGGGCTTGATCTCTCAGATCATGTGGATGCCTCTGATATGACGGATCGTTGCGGCGGGCGTGGCAAGAACAATGCTGAAATTGCTTCTGAAGTCGCTGCGGGTGCTGCACTCGGGTTAGCTGTCGGCTTGCCCGCTAAATGATGATCCACACCACGCCTGCTTCCTGGGCGTACGGTTATTTACCCTGTAGGTAATATGAGCGATCGCGATACCACTGGTGGGTGGCTTTGGCACATACGCGCCTTCGTCCGACGCAGGCAGTGGCGACCAACAACGGAGTTGATTGCTGATTGGCTCGACGGCGTTCAGCCCGCCCAGCGTGAATTACTGCTCATAGGTGGCAGTGCCGGTTGGATGATGTCGAGTCGGTGGTTGCAGCGGTTTGAACGGATTGTGCTGATCGATATTGACCCCTTTGCCCCGACGTTGTTCCGATGGAATCATGGTCGTGCATTGAGACAGTCGTCGACTCGTCTTGAGTTCTTGCGCTGTGATGGGTTGCGCGATCTGGAGTCACTGCTATCAACGTATCCGAAAGCGTCTATTTTTTTCGATAACTTACTCGGGCAGCATGTCTACCGGGTGCCGGATTTTGATCGCGCCGAGACCGATCTCAATCAACTCGCTCAACGACTCGCAGGACGCGATTGGGGCAGCGTGCATGATCTGTTTTCTGGCCCGGCGAATCCTAAGACCTTGCCAGTTAAGCCTGTGATGAGTTTTGCATCGACGCAGTCTGAACATGGGCCGAGCGTGGATGGCATGACTGGCACGCCACTTCACAGGCGAATGCTAGATCAGGTCGGTGGCGTTGATGAGTGGATGGATCATGTAACGAGTGGCGTTTTTCCACTGGCGGCTTCTACTCGTTTGATCGCCTGGCCTTTTGTTCCAACGTATGTGCACTGGTTACAAGCGGGATGGGTCAGCACCGCATCGCCGAACCACTCAAGGCCAAAGTTGGAATGTTGATCCACCATAACCGGTAGAATACGGGGTTATTTACCCTCGTTTGAAACTGAAGGGCTTGGAATGAAATTTACGTTTTTGTTTGTCTCAGCTGCCCTTGTGCTGGCTACCAGCGCCCAGGCCGGTGGTCCACCGACTGAGTGGGGTTATGAAGGTCCTAAAGGTGCCAGGCATTGGGGACAACTCGATCCATTGTTTAAGACATGTTCCGCTGGCAAGCGTCAGTCGCCGATTAACCTCGATGTCTCAGAGGTTGAAAAGGGTGGGCTTAAACCTATTCCTTTTAGCTAC
>JBIIQR010000335.1:0-2640 GCA_044341985.1 Burkholderiaceae bacterium | reverse complement strand
TGCGTCGTTTCTTAATTTGTCTCCAGTGATTGAGGTTGTCACCAATATCGATGCTGATCATATGGAGACCTACGATCAAAGTTTCGCCAAACTCAAACAAGCCTTTATTGAATTCACTCAGCGGCTGCCTTTTTACGGCGTCGCTATTTTATGCCTTGATGATAAAAACGTACGTGAAATCATGCCATTCATCTCAAAGATGATCATGACTTATGGGTTTCATGAAGAGGCTGATGTGCGAGCTGTTGATGCACATGCGGTGAATGGCCATATGGAATTCACCGTTTTGCAAAAAGACTACGAGCCTCTGCTGGTTCATCTAAATCAGCCGGGCATGCATAACGTACAAAATGCATGTGCAGCGATTGCTGTCGCACGCGAGTTAGACGTCGCTGATAAAGATATACAAAAGGCACTTCGTGAATTCAAAGGTGTGGGACGTCGTTTTACCAAGCATGGGCAGCTACCATTGGCTACGGGTGGAACATTTGCGTTGGTCGACGACTATGGTCATCACCCGGTAGAAACAGCCGCCACGATTGCTGCAGCGCGTGGCGCATTTCCTGGTCGTCGATTGGTGCTTGCATTTCAGCCGCACCGTTACACGCGTACCCGTGATTTATTTGAAGACTTTGTCAAAGTGCTCTCAACAGTGGATGTGTTGGTGTTAGCCGATGTGTATCCCGCAGGTGAGCAGCCCATACCCGCTGCGGATGGCAGATCACTGGCGCATGCGTTACGGGTAGTAGGAAAGACAGAATTGATTTTTGTAGAAGATATTACAGAGATGCCTGAAATACTTTTGAAAGTCGTCAAGCCAGATGATGTTGTGATGACCATGGGCGCCGGCTCAATTTCGAATGTGCCCGCCGCTTTGCAACAGCTCACGACACAGGTGAATGCATGAGCACAGCGATGAGAGAAGAATTCGGTAAAGTCGGCGTGTTATTTGGTGGTCGTTCAGCAGAACGCGACATCTCCTTGATGTCGGGCGAAGGCGTGTTGAAAGCACTGAAAGATCAAGCGATTGATGCGCATGCCTTCGATCCCGCTAAGCGTTCACTGGCGGAATTGGCAGCAGAAAAATTTGATCGGGTTTTCATCGCATTGCACGGTCGTTATGGTGAAGATGGCACCTTGCAAGGTGCGCTTGAGCAGTTAGGTATTCCGTATACCGGTCCGGGTGTGTTGGCTTCGGCGATTGCCATGGACAAAGCGATGACTAAGCGCGTCTGGTTACACAGCGGTCTTTCAACGCCAGATTTTGTCATGTTGAATGCTGATAGCGATTGGAAGGCCATTGCCACTCGATTGGGTTTGCCCTTGATTGTTAAGCCAGCACACGAGGGCTCAACGCTGGGTCTCACCAAAGTGAAATCAGCGGATGAGTTACCAGTGGCGTATGCCTTGGCTGCGAAATTCGACAAGGCCGTCATGGCTGAGCAGTTCATCAGTGGGATGGAGTTAACGTGTCCCGTGATGGGCTACGCAGATTCGGTGCGTGCATTGCCAGTTGTGCGCATCGTTGCTCCCGATGCTAACTACGACTATCAAAACAAATATTTTTCGGATGAGACCCAGTATCTCTGTCCAAGCGGGCTGCCGGCGGCACAAGAAAAGCAGATACAAGAACTGGTAGTGGAAAGCTATAGAACCTTAGGTTGTCGTGGATGGGCGCGCGCTGATGTGATGGTGCGCGAGTCCGATAATCTGCCATTTTTATTAGAGATAAACACCTCGCCGGGTATGACCAGTCATTCTTTGGTGCCGATGTCGGCTGCGGCCGCAGGCGTGCCATATGAAAAATTATGTGTAGAGATTTTGCGTATGGCGGCACTCGATCTACGGGAATCCAAGGATTGGAAGCCGACTTTTTAATGCAACCGAAAAATATAAGAAATAGGAACTAATGAACCATGTGGCATGACATCAGCACAATGAACAGAATCACTCGCGCCTTAGTTGGCGTGTTGGTTTTGTGCGTGCTGTATGCAGGCTACAAGTGGGTGGCACGTCAGTCTATGTTTGAGTTACGCATAGTGAAGGTGCAAGGCGCGAATGAGGGGCCGTTACGTTACGTCGATGCCGCCACCGTGCGTAGCGCAGCTTTACCTCGCATACGTGGAAATTTTTTCACTGCTGATTTAGTGGCCGTTCGAAATGCGTTTGAAATGGTTCCGTGGGTGCAGCGTGCATCGGTTCGACGCGAGTGGCCGAATAAATTGATTGTGTCGGTAGATGAGTATCAAGTGCTGGGTGCCTGGGGTGAACAAGACGGACGATTGTTGTCCGTCGATGGTTATTTATTCACGGCCAACTTAGATGAGGCCGAAGCTGAAGGTCGTCTACCCCAATTAGAAGGGCCCGACGGGAGCGCGCATGAAGTCGCAGAGCGATTAGCGGATTTGCGTGATTGGCTCGCACCGCTGAAATTGGTGCCTAAAGAATTACAACTCTCAAAGCGTTATGCGTGGACAGCAAAACTTAACAATGGCGTCACGCTTAAGTTAGGTCGTTTGCATGAGCGTGATGCGTTTAGGTTGCGCGTGTCGAGATTTGTGACGGCGTATCCGCGTTTATCAGCACAGATGGCTGGACGTATAGAGAGTGTGGATATGCGTTATCCCAATGGTTTGGCCT
>JBIIQR010000209.1:0-3916 GCA_044341985.1 Burkholderiaceae bacterium | reverse complement strand
ACGCCGGGGCGTTTTAAATTCGAGACGGATTGTGGCACAAGCGCGATGCCCATACCCGCAGACACCAAACCCACAATGGTTTGCATTTGTATCGCTTCCTGGCCAATGTGAGGCGTGAGTCCGGCATCACGAAAGCAGCCAAGAATCATGTCATGAAATGCAGGCGCTATCCGACGAGGAAAAATAATCAGTGGCTGTTCTGCACATGCTTTCAGTGGAATTTTTCCTTTGTGTCGGCTGAGTGCACTGCCTTCGGTAATGGCCAGCATTAGTGGTTCGGAAAAAATAGGCAGATAACTCAGCTCCACTTTGAGTTTGTCAGGAAGCGGTGGAATCAAAATGCCTAGGTCGAGTTTATTTTCTGCGAGCAGATTGAGCTGCACATCGGTGGTGGCTTCTTGTAGTTCAATATGCAACGACGGATACGCCGTTCTGAATTCACGCAGTGAACTTGGAAGTACGCTGTAATCAGCGCTAGAAATGAAAGCAATCGATAGTTGTCCCGATTCGCCAGCTGCAGCACGCATGGCTAGCGTTTTTAATGAGCTGGCTTGTTGCAGAAGGCGACGTGCTTCAGGAAGTAACGCTCGCCCTGCCGCAGTTAATGCCACGCTGCGTCGAGTGCGGTCGAATAGCGCTGTCCCCAGCTGCGATTCAAGCGACTGTATGGCTTGTGACAACGGAGGCTGAGTCATATGCAAACGATCGGCCGCACGACCAAAATGCATTTCTTCGGCCACCGCTACAAAATATCTCAGCTGACGTAGTTCTGTGGTCATTATAGTAATGTCTGTAATACGTAAAAAGTATCAAAATTACCTAAATCATATATTTGACAAGTACTTTCGTGCAAGGCAATGTGAGGACTGTGATGCTAAACCGCGCACCTGCCGGCAGCATTCATCAATTATTCGATGGGAGACTTAGTCATGGCCGGAAATGATCGCTCTAAAAATATTACGCACGGTGTAGCGCGTAGCCCGAATCGCTCAATGTATTACGCGATGGGATACCAAAAATCAGACTTCGACAAACCAATGATCGGTGTGGCGAATGGTCATTCCACCATTACTCCGTGTAACTCCGGTTTGCAAAAACTGACCGATGCCGCAATTGAAGCGACTCGAACCGCCGGTGGTAATCCTCAAGTGTTTGGTACGCCGACGATCTCTGACGGTATGTCGATGGGTACCGAGGGTATGAAGTACTCGCTCATTTCTCGCGAAGTGATCGCTGATTGTATTGAAACCTGTGTGCAGGGTCAGTGGCTAGATGGTTGTGTTGTGATTGGTGGCTGCGATAAAAATATGCCGGGCGGGATGATCGCCATGGCACGCACGAATGTACCGAGTATTTATGTGTATGGCGGCACTATCAAGCCAGGCACATGGAAAGGTAAAGATTTGACCATCGTCTCCGCATTCGAGGCAGTGGGTCAATTCACCGCTGGGAAAATGTCGGATGAAGATTTCGAAGGCATCGAGCGTAACGCTTGCCCGACCACCGGTTCATGCGGAGGCATGTTTACTGCGAACACCATGTCATCGTCATTTGAAGCGTTGGGTATGTCGTTGATGTACTCATCCACTATGGCTAATCCAGATGATGAAAAAACAGTATCAGCGGCTGAATCCGCACGCGTTTTGTTGGATGCCGTCAAAGCGAATCGTCGTCCCCGCGACATCATTACTCGCAAGTCAATTGAGAACGCCGTTGCCGTCATCATGGCCACTGGCGGTTCAACCAATGCCGTGTTGCATTACTTAGCGATTGCCCACGCAGCGGAAGTTGAGTGGACGATTGATGATTATGAACGTATGCGTAAAAAAGTCCCGGTGATTTGTAACCTCAAACCGTCGGGTGAGTATGTGGCGACTGATCTGCATAAAGCCGGTGGTGTTCCTCAAGTGATGAAGATTCTGCTCAACGCCGGTCTTTTGCATGGCGATTGCATGACCATTACAGGTAAAACTTTGGCCGAAGAATTGAAGGACGTGCCCGACACTCCGGCGGCTGGCCAAGACGTGATTCGTACCATCGACAAGGCTTTGTACAAAGTCGGTCACCTGGCCATTTTAAAAGGCAATCTCGCGCCCGAAGGCTGTGTAGCAAAAATTTCGGGCCTTAAAAATCCTGTCATTACCGGCCCTGCGCGTGTGTTTGATGATGAGCCTTCAGCAATGGAAGCCATCGTCGCCGATAAAGTTAAAGCAGGTGAAGTCGTTGTGCTGCGTTACCTAGGTCCTAAGGGTGGACCGGGCATGCCCGAGATGTTGTCGCCCACTTCGGCTCTGATTGGCAAGGGCTTGGGCGAGTCCGTCGGATTGATTACCGATGGCCGTTTTTCTGGCGCGACCTGGGGCATGGTGGTTGGCCACGTGGCACCTGAAGCTTATGTGGGTGGAACCATCGCTTTGGTACAAGAAGGCGACTCCGTCACTATCGATGCCCACCAATTGCTGATTCAACTTAACGTGCCCGAAGAAGAAATTGCTCGTCGTCGCGCCGCGTGGAAGCAGCCTGCACCTCGCTACACGCGCGGTGTTTTGTCGAAGTTTGCTGCTTTGGCTTCGAGTGCGAGTAAGGGCGCTGTCACAGGCTGATTTTCAAAAAGATAATAGTTATTTCACTGGCCGAAGGGCGTTTCTATTTATGAACGCCCTTTTGTTAACGATTGTAAGCGTCGACAGTAAACCCGGGATGGCAGTGCTAGATTGCTTTTTGAGTAGGTCAGCAAAAAGCGGTAAAATTACTGGGTCAACAAAATTATGGAGAGTGACATGAAACGTATTCTGGTTGCGGTTATCGCTTTTGGCGCGATGTTTTCTAACGCTGCATTCGCTAGCGAGCAGCTGGCAAAAGAAAAGAACTGCTTGGCATGCCACGCAGTCGATAATAAATTAGTTGGTCCTGGTTACAAAGAAGTCGCCGCTAAATACAAAGGCGACAAGAGTGCTGAAGACAAGCTGGCACAAAAAATAATGAAAGGTGGCAGTGGTGTATGGGGTCAAATTCCTATGCCTGCTAACCCACAAGTATCAGCAGCTGAAGCTAAGACACTGGCTAAGTGGGTTTTGTCACTGAAATAATCAGTTCATAACGGCTTCAAAAAAAGCGCTCTGATGAGCGCTTTTTTATTGGCTGCTTTTATTCGCTGCTTTTGTTGGTTAATGTTCATTGATTATGAAACTCTGTGTGCAATTGGCACCCAATTAAACTTCCGCAATAAAATTATCTAAGCTTGTATTCAACGAGAGCTCTGCTAAGCGCTGTCGTTTTTTCCGGAAAATTTCTACCCATATAAAGTAAGGATTCGCGAACTGCATCGCGCATCGTCTCTACACTAAAGTATTGGTTCGCTGGCTCTATGCCGCTATTAGCGGGGTCGGCCCAAACATGATAAACGTGGTCGCCCATGTCATTTTCGATAAAGTCAATTTCCCATCCTGGTGAGCCACGTACTGCACCCTGCTGTGACAGTATGCGGTGCAATACGAATGGTGATGATTCACTGAAAAAAGGGTATAGAGCAAATAAAAGTGTCCAATACAAAAGCTGTTGTGATGGCTCTACTTCATCAATAAGTGACCTTCGCATAATTAATCCCCTTGCCGGTAAGTAGTGAGAGATTGAGTGTTTATCGCTGAGATCCTGTCGATCAAAATTTATATGTGCTTACTGATGAATGCATGAATAAAATTGATGAAGAGGGCAGTGGCAATGAACAAACGTCTAATTGAATTACATTGAATTGCGGGACTTACTATGGCGTAAGAACAGGCGCCCCGGAATCAAACGTGCAGCGTTTAGCAAAACAGTGTGTGATTACTTGTTAAGCGCTGTATTTGTGTGGGTTTTTATCTAATCGACTTGCGTGATTTGGTAGAGGGTATGCGTAAAGTGAGAAATACTTTTT
>JBIIQR010000210.1:0-3916 GCA_044341985.1 Burkholderiaceae bacterium | reverse complement strand
CTTTGCCATAGACATCAATTTGACTATCGGGTAACTGCGATAAGGCTTCAGCCAATACTTTTAAACCTTTTTCTTCCGATAGTCTGCCGATAAACATTCCGCCGCTGCGATGTACCCATTCGGGTTCATTGGCAGAATCAATAAAATTAGGCTTAATCCGCAATAAATCAAAAGGTAAACCACCGGCGATAAATTTGTCACGGCAGAGTTGATTCAAGACGATGTAGCGCGTTACTTTGGTATGCCAGGTTCGCAGTAATCGATGCAGCACGATCATGCTGCTTGATACCGCTGATTGCGATAGCGAATTTCGGTAACATCGATGAACAATCGCTCGCCAAGGTAAATTTCCAACACAGTCTTCGCATTGAACACCATTACGCAATAGTGTCGCTTGCGGACATATCAATCGAAAATTGTGCAGCGTTTGAATAACAGGCACATTCAATCGCGTGGCGACCGAATATAACGATGGCGAAATAAGCGGAAACGTATTGTGTGAATGTATGAGTTCCGGTCGGAATTTTTCAGATAAGGCAGTTACGTCGGCGACCACTTTGTGGGACCATAAAGTCTGAAGCGCAGCATGGTGATTTTTCATACGCGTGAGCTCTTCGTTATCACGCAAATAAACGAGTACTTCATGTCCGTTACGTCGCAATAAATCAACTTCTGCATCAACCACCGAATCTTCGCCACCTCGATAGCGATAACGATTGTGTGCGACAAGAATTTTCATAAGCATGAGCTTATAAGCTTGTCATGGTGATCTCTTGGAGATGGCGCAATCAATCGAAGCGTTCGATGTCTGCTAAGCTAAGCTCTACGACAAATAACCGTACAAAACAATTGATAAGACTTCTATGAATCCGCTCAATCTTTCAGGAAAACGCGTATTGCTGACGCAATCCAATGATTTCATGGGTCCGGCCTTACATGAGGTCTTTAAAGAACTCGGTGCCACGGTGATAGCCGATCACGGTCCGCTGGATGACCCGAAGCGACCCTCAGCGCTGATTAACGAAGCAGGTCATGTCGACGTACTGTTGGCCAATCTAGGTATTGCGGCGTCATCTACGCTGGCCAGCGATGCGACTGATGAGGAATGGCACCAGGCATTTAGTCATATGGTTGATCCGCTGCATCGGTTGGTAAAAGCTGTCTTGCCACAAATGACGGCACGCGGTCATGGAAAAATTATTCTGATGGGCAGTGCCTCGGCGTTACGCGGTATTAAACGATCGTCGACCTATAGCGCAGCGCGCGGCGCTCAGCTGGCGTATATCCAATCTGTAGGGGTTGAGGTCGCGGCCAAACGAGTTCAGGTCAATGCCATTGCTCAAAACTACGTGGATAACCCAACGTATTTTTCTGCTGACGTTCAGGCCAATCCAGTGTTTCAAGACAAACTTAAACGCGATGTTCCTTTAGGCCGTTTAGTCGCTGCGCGCGAAGATGCGATGTTTGCTGCGTATCTGGCCAGCGCCAGTGCTGACTGTTTTGTGGGTCAGGTTTTCCCAGTGTGCGGCGGCTGGGTAACGCGCTAATGGGTGCTTAATTGATTTTGCCCACCCATGTTAAATGCGCATAATTTGTATTATGTAAAATGAGATATTGTAATGCCTTGGGCACAAAGCCCAATAAACCCGTGTCTTCTAGAACCGGAATCACCTATTTGCGCGTTCGCTCTTCTTTGATCGGCTGTTCAACCACCAATCCAGCCAGCATAGAAAGCTCAGCCGCTAACAGGTCGAGCAAATCATCAGTCGTCACCATACCGACCAAACCACCAGCTCGATTAACTACCGGCAGCCGACGAATGCGTTTGCCACGCATTACACCTAAGGCTTCGGTTAAACCCGCATCTTCCAATACCGTCGTTACCGGCGACGACATCAAATCCGATGCAGTAAAAAGACGTGCTTCAACATCTAAGGCAATGGTCTCTACCAGAATGTCTCGGTCAGTCAGAATGCCCAACGGAACCTGTTGACCTTCCTGTTGGTTAGCCACGACCACCACATCCCCAACATGATGTTTACGCATTAAAGCGGCGACTTCAGAGATCGAGGCATCGGGCTCGCAGCAAATAACGTTGGCATTGCAATACTCTCGGATAGTCATTCTTTTCCTCTTGGCGATCTCGATTCTGATTGATAATGAACCCATAGGTAGATAACACGTATCATTCCTCATTACGAAAAAGGACTTGCTTATGTCGCACTCATCGCATGGATCATCCCCTGCATTCAGTCTCGATCGAGTCTCGAAGCTCGTATCTGATCTTGAGCAAGAGTTGGCTCTAGCGCCCTCAGATTCGCCAAAATTTGCAGCACTTAAAGCTGAGATCGACTCTTTGAAGCAAACACTGGCAAAGCCGGACCAGCCCGCCGACGGTTTGCATCATCAATTAAAAGGCACCCACAGCAAGCTTGAAGATTGGATCGCCACTGTGGAAGGCGAAGCACTGAAAGATACGCCCTACCTGACCGAAATGGCGCGCATCCTTGGGATGATCTAAGCAAGTACTTTGCGGCACTTATAAGCACTCTTCGTCAATCAATGCACTCTCATTAAGTGCCAATCTGGCAGGCAACTTATGAATAGGCAAGGGGTCGAATTCTAGTCACAACGATCCCCTCTCCTACCCACATGCCGAAATTTTTTGTCTTCGTACGATCGTTTCAAGTACTGCCGAGACGCATTGCCCTATTTGCTACCTTACTGATCGACGCACTGGCCCTATCGGTTTACCAAGCCCCGCAACTGCCAGAATATTCTCAGGTTATTTATAGCCAGGATATTTCACTGATCACCGAATTGCCTGCACGCCGACTTAGCCTCGACTATCTACTATTGGCTCAGCCTTTAGCTGATTTTCCGCATTACATCATCAAGTACAAAGGCCAGACCAAGTTGGTCTCGGTAAAAATTCCACAGACAACCCAAGTCAGCCTTGAGCGCGAAGTTTTGCTTCGTAACGCTATTCCCTATTCGATCGCGAGTAATGCCTGGTTACGAAAACATCCTCAAACACTGTTTGACCCTGAAGAACCACCTAGCATCTGGAGATCGTTGCAAGAATTTTTTCTGAAAAATGTCATTGGCATAGGCTTACTAGTGCTGCTGTTCTTTTTGTTAAAAAAGAATCTACCTTCTTTAGCTGGTGGCGCAAAAATCATCCAACCTGAATCGCTTAAAGGAAGCATGGATGATTTGATCGGTATGGAAGACATCAAGCGAGAAGTTTTGCACCTAGAGGCAATGATTCTTCAGCGGCACCTCTACAAGTCACACAACATGGATAAGCCCTTTAACGTCATGTTGACTGGCCCTGCCGGTACCGGAAAAACAAAATTAGCCGGTTACCTCGCTAAAAAACTCAATATCCCCCTGATTCAGATTGCGGGCTCTAGCCTGGAATCAGGCTTGGTCGGTGGCGGCTCCAAGACACTGAACGCCATTTACAAAAAAGCCTGCGCTCAAAAGCGCTGCCTGATTTTTCTGGATGAAGCCCAAAGCCTATTTATGCCTCGCGGTCGTAGCAAGCGTCGTTGGGATGATGACACCGCTAATACCTTACTCGGACTCTTGGATGGCATCAAAAGCACCGAAGGATTGGAAGTCATTTGGATGGTCGCTTCTAACTTTGACGAAGCCCACAGCCCCATGGATGAAGCCATGCTTAGGCGCTTTGCGGTAAAAATTAACTTCCGTTTGCCGAACCGGGCTGAACGTAAAGAGTTATTGAGCGTTTTTCTTAAGCGGAAAGAGGCGTCTGTGGTTGCTTGGGATCAGTTAAATTTAGATGACGTCGCGGCCGTTACCACCAACCTCTCCCCTGCTCTACTAGAAACGGTGGTGGATAGAGCCAGCCTGATAGCTATTGAAGAAGAGCGTCAGATTGACACTAATT
>JBIIQR010000208.1:0-3918 GCA_044341985.1 Burkholderiaceae bacterium | reverse complement strand
CGCGCCCACTGAAATCCAACGCATAGGTGGCACATACATTCTTTGTCAGGTCGGATAGTAGGTGGAAGCCAGCTGCGGTCTCTAAGATGCCCGGCAAACAGAGTAGGTGGTGGCTAGAGTCCATCGGACCGTTTGCCGTTATGCCCACCGAATAAGAACCTGATTCATCGAATACAGGCAAACTGATGTCGCTATTCAAATCATGCCCCCTACCGGGTCGCATCGACCATCCATCTACGTTCGAACCATCCAGAACGTAAAGAGTATCGTGTGATTATGAAACTTTGATGACGACATTCTCGCCAATTCAATCCATCGAATTAGCTGGGAAAATTTACGCAGTTAAACGCCCTCCAAGCACCTCAATGAGTACGCTAGTCTAGCGATTTACTTACTCCAGCGAGTGCGGGCGAGCGCTGATCGAATTTCATCTCGATGGCTTTTTGGCTAACCACCAACGCTGCTGTCGATAATGGCAGGCTAGATAGGCTGATCAAGTCCATGCACGCGGCCAACTCATACGCTTCTTGAATGACATAGAAACCATACTTTTCTAGTCGATGGAGTTCAGCAATCAACTCTTCCCTATCCATAGCCATTTCCATACCCAATCCCCCAATCCCGGCTGATTTCATTTGAGGCAAAGGGTACCCGCGATATATGTCAGGGCAATAAAAAAATCATGACAAAATGAATACAGGATCTTGCCGCTTTGGTTCTGGCGATGAAGAAACGATAAGACGAATGGAAATAAGTTGCGCCACCCCGAAAGGGTTGGTTCGACTGGATTCGGCTAGCGCAATAATAGGCGGACAGTAAAGATTTTCGTTGCACTCTCGGGATCGACCTCAATCACTACCGCATCGGTCATCTGCGCTCCCGGTACGACCAACCGCTGGACTAAATCGAGGCCCACTCCTTTGCCCTCAAGAGGCCGGTCGACTTTAAACACGTGGCTATCCCCCTGTATCAACAGCACAGGTTTTTTCCAGCTTGACACTTCTAGCTGAAATGCGTTCAGCCAATCAATAAAACCTGATTCAGGTGGTTTGGAGGGATCGTAAAAGGTATCGGCCTGCATGGCGAAAACGATCGCTTTATCATTTCGCTTATGAGCCACAGCAAAGGCTTCTTTCATCCACGCGATGTTGGCTTCATTACGTAGTTTAAATTCGCGCGATGATGGCAATTCAGGCTGATCGTTATTGTTTGATCCCACCATGTGAATAGTGGCAAAGCTAATGTTATATAAGGCCCAGCGACGATTTTCGGGGAAACCACGAAAAGCAGCTTGTGATGATTGCTGCTCAAGCGTTAAAGGCTGACGACCTAAGCTCTGATCAGATGAAAAAAACATCCCTCTTATTTATGAAGGCGCTCAATAGGATCGTAAGGCCCATTATTTTTACGATGGCAATCTGTCCACTCATTGTCACCTGGCGTGTAAATCAAGGGCTTATCGAACGCCATAAATTGACTATAGACTCGGGCGAACATGTCATCGCTACACAAGCTACTACCCGATTTTATGTCGCCTACATGAATAGTAAAACGAGTCGGCTCGCGATTTATACGATCAACCAGTTGATCGAGCTGGCTTGAAGAAACGTAGGAAGTGTCCCCAATCGCTATGAATTGAAAAGTTTTTGCATTCGCGATGGAAGTCGCGAAAAATAGTAGTACAAATATTTTAACCATGATTACACGCTCAAGCATCACCATTTTTATAGTCCGACCTTGATTTTGCGTTTAGCCGATTTGCCAATAAATCGCGAATACTCACGCCGCTTTTGCTGGCGCTAAAGATTCAGGAAATTGAATGGTGAAGACGCTACCCTTACCTAATTCGGACTCGATCAGCAGACGAGCGTTATGCCGCATCAGTACGTGCTTAACAATGGCCAAACCTAACCCTGTACCCTGAGTCTCACGCGAACGCCCTTTATCAACGCGGTAAAAACGCTCAGTTAATCGAGCCAGGTTTTCGTGCTTGATACCGATACCATTATCTTTAACTGAGAACGCGGGACCTTGAATATTTTTGTGCCAAGAAATCGTGATCTCGCCGCCATCGGGTGTGTAACGAATCGCATTTGACACCAAATTACTAAAGGCGCTGCGTAACTCTTCTGTGCCACCCAAAATATCTGGCCCATCACAGGTCAGAGAAATTTTATGACGATTGCTTGATAAGGCTTGTGCTTCGATATGCACTTCGTTGAGTAAATGACGAATATCCACAAATTCATCACGTACGGGATAATCAATCGATTCCAGTCGAGTGAGTACAAGCATATCTTCGATCAGATTTTGCATGCGCTTACCCTGCTCGACCATGAGTTTGATGTGCTGCTCCCGGGACGCCGCATCCAAGTTGGGTTCCGAATTAGCGATTTCTAAAAAACCATTAATAACAGTCAGTGGGGTACGCAGTTCATGGGATGCATTGGCAATGAAATCACGTCGCATTTGATCCAATCGATCAAACTCAGTCATATCGTGCGTCACTAAAATTTGACGGCGATTTTCAAAAGGAATAAGCCTTACGATCAATTTACGGCCATTGATATTTAAGGTTAGCGGCTCTTCATAGTGAGCCAGAATGATGTAGTCGATGAATTCAGGGCTGCGAATCAAATTGGTGACCCGCATACCTTTGTCAGATTTCAGGCTGAGCCCCAACTGTCGTTCAGCAACCGGATTACACCATTCAAGAAATAGCACATCATCCATGATGACAACACCATCGGGTAACTGGCTCATAGCCTCCCGAAAGCGCGACAACCACTCGGCCAACTCAGCTCGACTTTTTTGATCGTCGCGGCGCAGTCGATAGAGTTTGGCGAAGATATCGGTCCATGATCCCCAGCCATCTTTGAGTTTGATTTCTTCAGGTCGATCAAGCCACAGTGAGAGGTGATACATGTAACGCAGCTGCACGAAGATGAGGACGAGCAGGATCAGAAATGCGATTGCCAGCCCTCTAGTGAAATCCCAGACGGCCCAACCAGCAAATCCTGCGGCCAAGAGCAATACTAGCCGGACCATCACAGGAATCCAGAACAAGGTTCTTGAAGTCATACAAAAAAGGAATTATTTTTCAGACAGCATGTAGCCTACACTACGAACGGTCTTGACGAGGAAATCTGCTTTGCCTAGCGCTTTACGCAAGCGCAGGACGTGAACGTCAACCGTCCTTTCCTCGAGTACTGCATGATCGCCCCAGACTTTGTCCAGGAGCTGGCTGCGAGAAAAAACGCGCTCAGGATGGGCGATGAGGAATTTGAGTAATTTAAATTCGGCGTGACCAATCTCGATCTGATCAGCGTGCACGCTGACGCGGCAACTCACTGGATCAACTGTCAAAGGACCCAGGCTCATCTCAAGCTCGGCATGTTCCGGAGTTTTTCGACGTATTAGCGCCTTAATGCGAGCGACTAATTCACGCGGCGAGAAGGGTTTCGTAATGTAATCATCTGCACCCTGATCAAGGCCGGCAATTTTGTCTTCCTCCATGCCTTTAGCTGTGACCATAATCACGGGCAAGGTACTGAAATTGCGATCGGAACGAATACGCGCTAACAAGCGCAGACCCGACTGATCTGGCAACATCCAATCGAGAAGAATGACTTGGGGGCGCTTATGCTGCAAATAATTCCACGCATCGGCCGTGTTTTGAACTGAGTCAACTTCCCAGCCTGCAGATCTGAGAGCAAAGCTCATCAGCTCAACAATCGGTAGCTCATCTTCCACCAGCAAAATGGGAGAAGAACGGCTAGCCATGGCGAGTTGTAGTCAGTTTACTGGGAGGCTTGCTGCAAAATTGCATAATCAGTATGTCGAATGTCTTTTCCTTCGACGATATATATCACATATTCGGCGATATTCTTGGCATGGTCACCGATACGCTCTATGGCT
>JBIIQR010000207.1:0-3919 GCA_044341985.1 Burkholderiaceae bacterium | reverse complement strand
AATCCGATCCTGACCGCTCACATTACGTGTTTGCCTACGCAGTCACGATAAAAAATAGCGGCAGTGTTGCAGCTCAGTTGATTTCACGGCATTGGGTCATTACCGATGCAAACAATCATGTGCAAGAAGTTCGCGGCTTGGGCGTGGTGGGGCATCAGCCTTTGCTGCAACCCGGTGAACAATTCGAATATACGAGCGGCACGACATTAGCTACGCCACAAGGAACGATGCACGGTGAGTACTTTTGCGTAGCGGAGGATGGTGAGCAATTCGGGTCGCCAATTCCGGAGTTTGTGCTTTCTCTGCCAAGAACATTACATTGATAATGAAAAGCACTTTTATGCGCTAGTCATCATCTTCTCTGCCGGAGAACATGGTCCACCAAACGATAAAAGCTAACAGGCCGAATGCCAGACCTGCTTCCAAAAATAATAGCCACATACAAGGTGTCCTGTCTGAATCAACGTATTAGTTTATCCCTCGCAGCGATAGGAAGCTTGCTACTGCTTTCAGCCTGCGTGACGTCGCCACCTCAAAAATCCTCGGTGTCGTTACCAATACCAGCGACCGTGCCAGCGCCGGTAGCTAGCACTGCGCCAACGCCGTCGGTGGCCCCATCTGCTTCGGTTAAACCTGCAGACTATCTTCGTAGCGCGAGCTTTTCTGATTTACCTGGCTGGACTGAGGATGATTTACGCCAGTCCTGGCCAGCCATGTTGGCGACTTGCCAAGCGCTTGCTAAGCGAATCGAATGGCAAGAAGTTTGTCGTTTAACTTCAGAGGTGAACCCTTCCGATGAAGCCATGGTCCGGCGCTACTATGAATCGCAATTTATTCCGCATCAGCTGCGCAATCTCGATGGTAACTCGCAAGGCATGGCAACGGGCTATTACGAGCCACTACTGCGCGGCGCGCGTTTGCGAAACGGGCCTTACCAAACAGCGCTTTATCGCGTGCCAGATGATTTATTAACGATTGATATGAGTGTTCTTTATCCTGAGCTCAAGAACATGCGTTTGCGAGGAAGGGTCGCAGGAACCAAAGTGGTGCCGTATTTCAGTCGCGCCGAGTTGATGGCAAAAGATCTTTTAGTAGGCAAAGAATTCGTGTGGGTCGATAACCCTATCGATGCTTTTTTCTTGCAGGTGCAGGGTTCTGGCAGAGTGGCGCTCGAACCGGGCGGTGAAATTATTCGCGTGGCCTACGCAGATCAAAATGGTCATCCGTATCGTTCTATTGGTCGCTATTTGGTTGATCGTGGTGAGCTTAGCTTAGAGCAAGCGTCGATGCAGGGAATTAAAGCGTGGTATCAGGCTAATCCTTCTCGTCAGCAGGAACTTTTAAACGCTAATCCCAGCTTTGTCTTTTTTAAAGAAGAAAAAATTCTTGATCCATCGAAAGGGCCAAAAGGTTCTTTGGGTGTGCCACTCACACCGCAACGATCGATTGCGGTTGATCCGCAGTTTGTACCTTTGGGCGCACCTGTGTTTGTGTCAACCACTCAGCCAAATTCTGTGACTCCGCTACGTCGTTTAGTGCTTGCTCAGGACACCGGGGGTGCAATCCGCAATCCTGTCAGGGCAGATTTCTTTTGGGGTTTTGGTGACGAGGCGGGCGAATTAGCCGGACGAATGAAGCAAGCGTTGTTTATGTGGGTCTTGCTGCCTCGTTCGTTGGCCCTGCCGCAAAATTGATCATTTGCCCTCCATAATTCGCAGCTAGCTTATCGGGATCAATCTTGTAGCTGGCCCAAACTGAAACGGCGGCATCTAAGGTGGAGTTGTGCAACTCAAACCACTCCGGCAGAAGGTGGCCTCCAACGTGAATGGCTAGATTGCGATCCCCATTCATCACTGCCGGGTGAGCCTGATGCAAAGCGCACAGTACGCGAGCATGCTGCTCTAGATGACACCGAGTCGCAGGAAAATCATCTCTCTCCATCAGTAACTGTTCAGCCGCAAAGGCTTTTTCCGCTGTAAAGAGCAATTGCTCAAAAGCAGAGCAGATCTCATCTTGAGCGCAGTCGTGTAGTTGTTGCGTGAGTTGGCGCAAGGAGTCGTGCAGCGTATCTAACGTAGAAAGTTCTGCGGGCATGGAGATATTATTTCCAAAGTAGTTAACTTAGTCATTGCGGTGACAATACAGCTCAGCTGTACTAAGTAACTGATCTATCTCAAGGTGCTCTGAATAAGCCATCACGTCCCTGGCTTGAAGTTACAATTCGCCCTTCAGCAAACTACTGCGGACAATGCGGAGCCACGTATGAATTTTGAAAATATTTTGATCGAAACGCACGGAAAAGTAGGACTTGTCCGATTAAATCGTCCGAAAGCCCTTAATGCATTAAATGATCAGCTGATGAACGAGTTGGGTCAGGCTTTGCTGGCTTTTGATGCGGATGAAAAAATTGCCTGCATTATTTTGACGGGTAGTGAAAAAGCGTTTGCAGCCGGCGCTGATATTGCTGCGATGGCGGGCTATACCTATATGGACGTGTACAAAGGCGACTACATCACGCGTAATTGGGAACAGATTCGCCGAGTCAGGAAACCCATCATTGCCGCAGTTGCCGGATACGCTTTGGGCGGCGGTTGCGAACTCGCGATGATGTGCGATTTCATTATTGCTGCCGACAGCGCACGATTTGGTCAGCCCGAGATCAAGCTAGGAACGATGCCCGGCGCAGGGGGGACGCAGCGATTACCTCGAGCCGTGTCCAAATCTAAGGCTATGGATATGTGTCTTACCGCTAGGATGATGGACGCTACTGAAGCTGAGCGCGCAGGACTGGTGTCGCGTGTAGTCCCGGCAGACAAGCTTATGGAGGAGGCTATGGAGGCTGCAACGGTGATTTCAGCAATGTCCTTGCCCTCCATTTTGATGATCAAAGATGCAGTCAATCGGGCGTATGAATCTTCTCTGACAGACGGAGTCCAATATGAGCGACGGCTATTTCATAGCACCTTTGCAACCGAAGATCAGAAAGAAGGTATGAACGCCTTCATTGAGAAGCGCAAACCAAACTTTCGAGACATCTAAGCTGTTCCGAGCATAAAAGTAATTTCAAAAAGGAACTTACTTCTTTGATTCGGGCTTTAGGTGGTTTGGTTCTCTCCCACAAAGAATTAAGTGGTGAGTTGCTTGACAGCCTCGATTGGATGCAGCATAATCTTTGGCTCACCTCTGCAAACACAACGATTAGCGGGGGTGGCGACTGAAATTAAGAGGGTTTGTGAAGATTTGGCGGCAAATGCAAACGTAGGAAGCAAGCCGCTTGACGAAGCTCTTAATAAGCCGCATAATTCCGCTTCTTTGCTGTTGCAAACAAAACGATTTGCACGCAGAGAATCGGGCGAAAGCCAACGAATATCTGTTCTAACAGTTCTTTAAAAATTAACAGTCGATAAGTGTGGGCGCTTGATGGCGTGCGGCGATGATGCTTAGGCAGCATCGCAATACTTTAAATATCAAGTGCTCACAAAAAATATAGGTAAGTTCGCAAGAACTTATCCTGTCAGTATTTTGAGTGAGCGACGGTTCTTCGGAACCTGCCAGAAATGGCACAACAGAGATTAAACTGAAGAGTTTGATCCTGGCTCAGATTGAACGCTGGCGGCATGCCTTACACATGCAAGTCGAACGGCAGCGCGGACTTCGGTCTGGCGGCGAGTGGCGAACGGGTGAGTAATGTATCGGAACGTGCCCTAGAGTGGGGGATAACGTAGCGAAAGTTACGCTAATACCGCATACGATCTATGGATGAAAGTGGGGGACCGTAAGGCCTCACGCTCATGGAGCGGCCGATATCTGATTAGCTAGTTGGTAGGGTAAAAGCCTACCAAGGCGACGATCAGTAGCTGGTCTGAGAGGACGACCAGCCACACTGGGACTGAGACACGGCCCAGACTCCTACGGGAGG
>JBIIQR010000206.1:0-3923 GCA_044341985.1 Burkholderiaceae bacterium | reverse complement strand
AAGTAACCAGCATCGCTACGAAATCATCACGTTTAACCACAGCTTTCATGGTCGCACTCTTGCGACTATGTCTGCTTCAGGCAAAGCAGGTTGGGACACAATGTTTGCGCCGCAAGTACCTGGCTTTCCAAAAGCTGAGCTGAATGATTTGGCGAGTGTTGAAGCACTGATTAACGACAAAACCGTCGCCGTAATGTTAGAGCCGGTACAAGGTGAAGGTGGTGTGATCCCTGCATCGCGTGAATTTATGCAGGGCTTGCGTGCACTCACCAAAGCAAAAAATATTTTGCTGATCGTCGATGAGGTACAAGCTGGCATGGGCCGCACCGGCAAATTATTTGCCTATCAGTTGTCGGACATTGAGCCCGACATCATGACCTTAGGTAAAGGCATCGGTGGTGGTGTGCCGCTGGCGGCTTTACTGTGCACCGAAGCAGTTGCTGTGTTTGAGCCCGGTGATCAAGGCGGTACCTACAACGGTAATCCACTCATGACAGCGGTGGGTATAGCTGTACTTGAAACCTTGTTAGCACCCGGCTTTCTGCAATCCGTTATCGACAAAGGCAATTACCTGAAAGCGGGCTTGCTCAAATTGTGCTATCAACATAGTATGGAAGGTGAACGCGGCGAAGGATTGCTACGTGCACTGAAATTAGGCTCCCCCATCGGTGGCAAGATCGTTGAAATTGCACGTGATCTCGAACCTGTAGGTCTACTTCTCAATTCACCACGTCCAGATTTGCTGCGCTTTATGCCGGCACTCAACCTAAGTACCGATGAAATTGATTTGATGCTGAGCTTGCTGTCGGATGTGATTCCGCTCGCACGAAAAAATTCTTAGGTAATTACGTAGTGTGATTTCAGAGCCCGAGTGAAAATCGCCTAGTTGAATCCATAGGAGCAAAATCACGTAGCTGTTTCATTTGTGTAGCTAGATCACCGCCTGAACTCAGGGTCCTTTGTATGTTTCGTAGGTAGCTCTTTTCCACCGGAACTCCCTGCTCTTTTGCCTTATTTAAAATCAGGGTATATGCAGGAAGTGCCTGCTCCATGCGCATAGTCTTGCTCATTAGCGCTGTTTTTATTTTTTCTTTAAGTGTGGCTGGACGCAAATAAATTACTTCGACACCATTTTCAAATCGATGCTCTTGCTGCAGCCGCGCTTTTGATCCACCTAATTTTTTTATTTCATTCGCAATATCATTAAAATTCATATCCGAACTCAATCGAATAGTTGTTGTATTTTTCATGGCATACCAAATAAAAAGTTGGTCGGTATGACCTACTTTAAAGTGCTTATGCCCTCTGTCCATACCACTGATGATTTAGCACTGCGCTATTGCTGAAAAATCCCAATAAAAAAGCCTGCGTCTGCAGGCTTTTTCGTTACATAAATATCACTGTCTTATTTCTTAGCCGGAATATACAAGTCCGTAATACTCCCCAAGCCCATCTCAGCAGCAAACATCGGTGTCTCAGATAAGGTGGGGTGGGCATGCACGGTGAGCGCTAAGTCTTCTAAATCTGCACCCATCTCCATCGCTAGTACGGTCTCGGCCAATAGCTCACCCGCATTCACACCAACGATACCTGCACCGATGATGCGCTTCGTGGTGGGATCCCATAAGAGTTTAGTGATGCCATCTTCGCGAGCCATGGCCAACGCACGACCGGAAGCGGCCCACGGGAAGCTGGCTTTTTCAAACGGTATGCCTTTGGCTTTGGCTTCGGTTTCAGTGACACCCATCCATGCAATTTCCGGATCGGTATAGGCCACTGAAGGAATAGTCAACGCATCAAACGCAACCTTGTGTCCGGCAATCACTTCAGCAGCAATTTTTGCTTCATTGGTGGCTTTGTGCGCGAGCATAGGATCACCGCAAATATCGCCAATCGCATAAATATGCGGCATATTGGTTTTTTGCTGTTTGTCGACGGGAATAAAGCCACGATCATTCACGATGACGCCTGCCTTTTCAGCGGCGATATCTTTTCCATTCGGACGACGCCCAACCGCTAACAAGACCATGTCATATAACTGCGGCTCAACTGGTGCTTGTTCACCTTCAAACACAGCCAACAAACCATTCGCTCGTGCTTCAAGTCGCGTGACTTTAGTTTTCAGATAAATCGCTTCGTAGCGTTTTTCAATTCGTTTGTGCAGTGGCTTAACCATGTCGCGATCGGCTGCAGGAATCAAACCATCGGCAAATTCCACAACGGTTACTTTGGAACCTAGCGCGTCATACACGCATGCCATCTCCAGCCCGATGATGCCGCCACCAATCACTAACATACGTTTCGGTATTTGCCGTAACTCGAGCGCACCTGTTGAATCGACCAAACGTGGATCGTCATACGGAAAACCAGGAATGCGCGTGACAGATGAACCTGCCGCGATAATCGCGTTTTTAAACGCAATAGTTTTATTCCCTTCTGGCGTTTCTACGGTCACGGTAGTAGGTGAAGTAAATGTGCCCTTACCCTGCACCGTTTGTACTTTGCGTGCTTTAGCCAAACCGGTTAAACCACCGGTGAGTTTTTTAATGACACTCTCTTTCCAGCCGCGCAGTGCATTGATATCAATGTGCGGCTTGGACATCGTAATACCGAAGTGAGACATTTCCTCGGCTTCAGTAATTACTTTCGCGGCATGCAATAAAGCCTTGGAAGGAATACAACCTACGTTCAAACAAACACCACCCAAAACAGGGTAACGCTCAATCAACACCACACGCTGACCTAAATCGGCCGCACGAAACGCAGCGGTGTAACCACCGGGGCCTGCACCTAACACCAAGGTATCGCACTCAATATCGGCCTTACCTGCAAAACTAGCCGCAACTGGTGCCGTTGGTGCAGCTGGTACTGCTGACGCACTTGCAACCTCGGGCGCTGCTGATTTAGCAGGTGCGGGTGCGGGTGCAGGTGCAGGAGGAGTGACAGAAGCGCTGTCTTGCGCAACTTCTAGCACTAGCAGTAACGAACCTTCAGCAACCTTGTCGCCCAACTTCACTTTCAATTCTTTGACGACGCCCGCATGAGTACATGGAATTTCCATGCTGGCTTTGTCGGACTCTACCGTAATCAGTGATTGCTCAGGCTTGACGCTATCGCCAGGCTTGACCAATAGTTCAATGACTTCGACTTCTTTGAAATCACCAATATCAGGTACGTGAATTTCCATCAGGCTCATAGCTTGGCTCCGTTAAGCTGTCATCGGAAAACTGATTACACGACAAGGCAGCGCCGAGCTTTTATCAAACTCAGCACCTGCATTAACACCCAGCTCGGCAAGCTCATGTGCACTACCTAGCGAATCATAGGCAGCGTACATAGCACCTAACGCAAACGTTTTGCCGCTACCAATCGCCCAAAAACGATCGAAGCTGAATACTTCGCGATAGGAATACACACCAAAGATACCGTGAGTGTTGGCTATTAATGTCGTGATCTGAGAGGACTCATACGGATCGTCCTCTTCTTCCTTAATGTTCAAAAAATACTTTTCTTTCAAAATTTGATGCACACGCGAAAAGGTATCAAACACCTCATCGCGCGATCCCAAGCGACAATCATCACCCATATTAGTGAGAAGTTTTTTCATCACAGGAAAATGAGCGGTGGTACCTGCCAATGCAACATACGAATCAGCCACAGAAAAAATCTTATCGTTGGATTCATACGCGCTCGACAGTCTCGTGTCACCGAACGTGACGAGCGAATCCGCAGCGATCGCTATTGCATTATTTTTGCGCACAACTACGCAGGTGGTCATGAGTGAAATGCTCGCGCTGATTACAGCAAAGTCTTACGCATATCCGCCAAAGACTCGGCCAGATACACAGAAAAACGCGCACCCATCGCACCGTCAACCACGCGGTGATCGTATGAAAGCGAGAGCGGCATCAGCAGGCGTGGCA
>JBIIQR010000205.1:0-3933 GCA_044341985.1 Burkholderiaceae bacterium | reverse complement strand
ACTACTCGTTTACCATTAACTTTTTTTCCTGGTGTGCGTGCCATCTTCCCCGTTGCTGACAAAGTCCCTGGCACATCCGTTCGCCCAGTGATTAATTCATCAACCAAAAGTTTTACCACGCCTGATAAATCCAGAGCGGATTTCGTTAATGGTAAAAGCCGTAATGGGCCATTAACATTGATGGTGAGTGCAGGATTCAATCCCAAAACTGAAGAATCGGCTTCACTCGTAATGAAGCAATTACGTGGTGAAAAACCTGAGAATTCCAACGAGCCTAAACCTGACGCCACACGAAAAGCTTCTCGTATAGTGGTTGGTGGCGATGCCGATTTTGCGACTAATTCCTATTACCATATTTTGGGCAACGGAGCGCTGTTCCTCAACTCAGTCAACTTCCTTGCAGCACGTGAGAACCTGATCGGTGTCGAGCCTCGCACCTTTGATCTACCTTACGTCAACATGACTAATACTCAGATGAAGGGAACCTTCATCATGTCATTGATTTTGGTGCCTTTACTGATGGCAGCCTTAGGTGTTGCAGTTTGGTGGAGGCGTCGATGAGCCAGCGACGTAACAAACTCGCGATCATCTGGATTGCTGTGATTGCTTTAGCGGCCGTCATCTTTATCAAAGAACGCGAACTCTCGTTGGCAGTGGAAGAGCCTGAGGGTCACCAGCCGAATTGGCTCGTAAACGTACCTTTCGATGAAATTGGTGCGATTGAAATTTTGCGCAAGGGTCAGCTGCATCGTTTTGAGCGCGATGATAAAAAAATCTGGTTTTATCACGCACAACAAGATGATCCAAATGCCAAAGATCATGCACATCGTGCCGACCCATTGGCGGCAACAACGATTGCTGAAGCGGTCGCTATATTTAGTCGTACCCGTAAAGAACAAAACATACCATTGCAGCCTGGTAAAGATGAGTTTGGCGTCAGTCGGCCTGACATACTGATCATGATTTATCGTCCTAAGAAGAGCGAACCTGCGGAACGTTATTCCATAGGCACGACCAGCCCGAATGGTTATAGCCGTTATGTATTGCCAGTGGGTGCGAATGAAGCCGTGACGATCCCGGAATATCAAATCACTAATCTGATGGCGATGATCGATGCTGTCAGCAAAAATCCTCTACCCACATCAAAGACACCGTCTAAAAAACGATGAACGCTAAGCTCTGCAGTCTGCTAGCGGTATTGGCACTGCTGGCTTCACAGACTGTCTTTGCCCACTCGGGGGATGCAACGGGGTTTGCATCGATAGCTATTGATGGTTCTACCGTCATCTATCGTTTGACGCCCACCGTTGCAGGAACAGACGATGCCAAACTTGTGCGGCTCATGCGCGAGAAAATAATCGTCACAGCCGATGGTCAAACGTGCCCTCCTTCTGAACCCAAGGGCATGGAAGTCGATTATGTTTGTCAGGCAGCGCCAAATCATCTCGTCATTCGTGATGATATGGCTGATACCTTGGGTGAAAAACATCACATCATTGCAGTACTTACCTGGAGTGGTGGCAGCAGCTCATTGAATTTTTCTGCCACAGAGCGTGAAGCCAAAATTACGCTTAAAGGTGCTGAGCAGCCTAAAGGCGCTGCGAGTTTTTTCCTGCTTGGCGTAGAACATATAGCGACAGGCTACGATCATTTGCTATTTTTATTGGCGCTGATTCTGTGCGGTGGCAATGTGGTTCAACTGCTTAAAATTATCACCGCATTCACACTGGCGCATAGCATCACGCTCGGTGCAGCCGCTTTAGATATTGTTACGTTGCCTTCAGTGTTCGTAGAAGCAGTGATTGCTTTATCGATTGCCTATGTGGGGTTTGAAAATTTATTTCCACGCTTTGCCGTTTCGCGCCGCTGGACGATTAGTTTTCTGTTTGGCTTAGTTCATGGATTTGGATTTTCATCCGTGCTGAAAGAAATAGGACTACCCAAAGACAGCCTGTTGCTGTCACTGTTGAATTTCAATCTGGGCGTTGAAGCAGGTCAGCTAGTTGCGGTGCTGATTATTGTGCCGCTACTAATTCAGCTGCGCAAAACACAATGGGAAGAAAAGACCATACGCGCGCTTTCAGCCATCGTAGTGATCGTAGGTCTGGCGCTGTTCGTAGAGCGTGTCGTTGTTGGCGCTTAGATCAATGAACGACTCAACTGATAAAGCAACCACCAACGAATCCACGCACACTATTAGCACCTTCAAATTTCTTGTGACCAAGGCGGCAGCAAATCACTTACTCGGGCTTTATCGCAAATTGCCCAAATATCCTTCATAGAGGCATTCATTTCTGCGGCCGTCGCAGCACCCGAAAAACCAGCTAATTCAATGGCTTTCTGCTCTAGTTCGGGACGGCTCAACGTATTACCCGGATCACCCTTAGGTTCATCGACCCGACCATGCAATTCACGACCGTCAGTCGTCTTGACAGTCACTTTACCTATCCAGCGCACGGGATACGCAGCGTCAACTTCTTGATCCAGCACCATGCTGACACGATCACAAAATTCACCTACTTCTTTATCACGAAAGCTTTGATCAAACTCGCGTACCCCAGCTTTTCCGTGTACTGCTAATAAGCCTAGTACAGTCCCCATAGAAAACTTTGCCTGATGCGTGGTCGTTGGGTTAACAACTGGACCCAACACATCAATCGCACCTTGATGTACATGAGTAATGACTTGTGTAATTTGATCTGCTTTTAAGGTGTGCTCTTTCATCACCTGTTGCAAGGCATCGCCTGCAGGGTGCGTATGACGGCATGAAGCGTGAAATTTGAATGAGGTTTCACTCGTGGCCCAGCGCTCACCCAGACGATCAGTCAGGCACGCCGGATTAGCATCATGTGACATACCAGCGGCCATCCCTTTGGCACCTTCAAGGATTTGCTTGGCGCCACTGAAACCTTTTTCAGCCAAAAGCGCTGCGAGCAAACCATCCGACGCAGCTTTAGCGGTATGGAGTTGTTTAGAATTTGCCGCGTCTTTTAAAAACTCCCACAAACCAGCCGCCTGTGTACCGGCCGAGCCTATGGCGTGCAGCATTTTTTCTGGGCTGAGATTAATCAAGCGTCCCACCGCAACCGCTGCAGCCACCGTGCCAACGGTACCGGTAGTGTGAAAAGTTTTGTAATGCGAGCGACCTAGAAATTCGCCAATGCGAATACCCGCTTCATAGCCTGCGACTGCCGCTGTCATTAAATCTTTACCACTGCAACCGCGATCCTGCGCGACTGCAAGGACCGCTGGAAATATAACGGCGGCCGGATGAAACACCGAGCCGTTATGAACATCATCTTGCTCTATATAGTGCGATGATGCGCCATTCACCATAGCGGCAAACAAAGGCGACGTCTTGCGACGAGAAATCAACACCTCTGACCGGCCTTCCATCGGACCCATTTCGCGCGCAATCGCTTCAATGGCTTGCACAGGGCGTCCGACTTTACCTGCCAAAGCAGAACCAAACCAGTCTAAGAATAAATCCTCAGCACGGCGCATCACCGGCGCGGGAATGGCGTCGAACTCAAGTTCAGCAGCGAAGTGAGCAAGCTGGGAACTGGGGGTAACATTTGTTTTCATAATTAGCTCCTAGAACGATCGTGGCATACCAAGAATATGCTCGGCCACGTAAGAGAGAATCAAGTTAGTAGAGATGGGTGCGACTTGATACAGGCGTGTTTCACGGAATTTGCGTTCTACATCGTATTCAGAAGCAAAGCCGAAACCACCGTGATACTGCAGGCAAGCGTTAGCGGCTTCCCATGAGGCGTCAGCAGCCAACATCTTGGCCATATTCGCTTCGGCACCACAAGGCTGACCCGCATCATATAATTCGCAGGCTTTGTAGCGCATCAAACTGGCTGCTTCGATATTTACAAACGCTTTTGCGATTGGAAATTGCACACCTTGATTTTGACCAATGGGACG
>JBIIQR010000204.1:0-3937 GCA_044341985.1 Burkholderiaceae bacterium | reverse complement strand
CACCCTTGACTAAGCAAAAAAAGATGGTGAATGCCAATGAATTACTTCTAACACGCGTCAATGAACCCGTTTTAAATATACAGGCACTAGGTGATTTGGAGCATGTGAGTAAAGACAAAATGTTTTTAGATGATTTAATTGTTGAATTTATATATGAAAATAAAAAATCGATAATGCGCCTTGAAAAATCCATGCTGGCGGGTAATCAAGAGAAAGTAAAAGATATTGTTCACTCAATCAAAGGGTCTGCTTTAAGTATTGGTGCTGTTTCTTTGAAAATGATGTGTCGACGCCTAGAAAAGATGAGCAAAGCTGATCTTGAAATCTACCCAGAAGAAATAATTCAGCAATTCAGGTACGCCTTTAGTATGTTGTGTGAAGAGTTAGAAGAGTATCGACAAAAACGATTGGAACTTATGGAATCAACATGAGAAATTATTGAAGAAAAATTTATTTTTTTAATCATGGTAAAAATTTGTAGAATATTTTTTATGTTCTCAAATAAATAATTTAAGTAAAAACTTTTAAAGTTAACTTTTCATGAATCAATAAAAGCTATTGGTATCAATCAAATTTGAAAACTACAGAATAATTAATGTAATGGGGTGTTTATGAATTTTACTGAAAAATTAAACTTGCTAACAACTCAAAGTCAGATGCAAATAGAGAAATCTAAAAAAGTACAAGCAATGCTGGATGGATCTCTCGCTCAGCAAGACTATGTAAAATTTCTTGTGGTTTTGTACCCCATCGTTTCAAATTTTTGCCCACTGATGGCTTTAGCGGCCGGTCATACAGCAGATAAAAATCAGCAGATAGTTAATTATCTTTACGATCATATTTATGAAGAGAAGGGCCACGAGCAGTTGGTGCTAAATGATTTAAAAAGCTTTGAAGTTGACATTACACCTATCGCTGAACTGCCCGCAATACCACCAGTTCAAGCTATGCTAGCGTTTAATTATTATTCGGCATCGCATGTGCATCCAGTTTGTGTTTTTGGAATGATGTATGTACTTGAAATTATGGCGTCTGTCTATGGTGGGCGAGCAGCTCGTTCACTCGCAGTTAATTTGAACCGAATGTCTATGGAGGGATTTAGTTTTCTTGATTCACACGCGGAATTAGATCAGGATCATATTGTAAAGCTGCGAGATTTATTTCAATCCTTTAAAGATGAAAGTAGTCAAGCGGCGCTTCTTAACAGCATTAAAATGAATTTTTATTTATTTGAGAAAATAATGGATTACTAAGCTTCTGAAAATTTTGCTATTCTTTTTAAAAAAATACGGCTGACTTGAAATAAATCGGCCGTATCTTTGTCACTGAAATAATATTTAATCAGTCAAGCCGCCACCAAAATTTGTGGTTCAGCCACTCTGCTTCGTGCAGCTGCTAATTTCTGTTCTTGTTGGTGGCGTTGAGAATGAATCAGTCTGCGCATGATGTGTAAGTTCTGATCATTGAGTCTGAGTGCGGCGTCCACCCACGTAGTAATTATTTTTTCGAATTCCTCGTATCGTATAGGATCAGTATGACGCCGACATTCGTAAACAGATTTTGAGGAGTTGACATGTTTTTTCTGTTTTTGCATTAATTCAAACACATATTTTTCAGCTTCTCCCTGCGGTACGAGTATGTCAACAACCCCCATTTTTGCTAAATCTTCGGCGGTGTAGGTGTTGCCACTGGTAATCAATTCTTCGGTAATTTTCATGCCTACTTTTCTATAGAGTAGTGTGTAAGCACCCATTCCAGGGAAAAGATTAAATAGGATTTCTGGAAATCCAAGTCGACAGCCTTTTTCCGCAACGATGATATTGCTTGATAGTGCAAATTCCAGTCCGCCTCCAAAAGCATCGCCTTGAAGCATGGTGATGGTTATTACAGAGGCGTTGTAGCCGCAAATGCGCGTATAGAGACCCTCGATGCAGAGTTTCCCGTAGTGCATTAAGCCTTCTCGGTTACGGGTCCTGATGAGTTCTACAAATAGTGCTAAATCTCCACCCAAGTTAAATACTTTGGGGTGTCTTGAGCCTATGACGCAATAGTCGACAGGCTGCCACTGATTTTCATGAAAATGCATTCCTTTATGCTGTTCTAATTGATGCACGCTATGGTGTAACTCTTCAAGCATATCCGAATTAAAACAAGGGACGCCCGTCGGATTCATATAGGTCCATAAAGCCTTGAGTGAAGGGTTATAGTCTTGAACGATTTGCTGGTACTGACGTCGCGGGGCCGAATAAATACTTGTTGATGCTAATGCTGAATTACGAACTACGCTGTAAGCTGACATAACGTTTCTCCTTTGCGTGCATTAATTGACTATTGTGGTTTAGGTCTAAATTGCTTTACATTACGCCTTGATTTACTGTTGTCTTTTCCTGCTTGATTGAATCGAGAAAGTACGCTTCTTGGATTTGCGTCTCATCAATTTCTGTCAAGTGATACTGAGTCTAGAAAAATTTAGAAAGATTAAAAAAATTATTAGTGAAATTTCTATTCTTACTAACATTGATTGAATTTTTTAATAGTTAAAATTCTGCAAAAAAATTCGTCAGCTGTAAGAATATTTCTTGACTCGCTGGATAGATTGACTGGGTTACAATGCAGACACCGTATTTTGGAAGACTGAGATGAGTGATAGAAAATTCGATAAGGCTCTCCGCCAACTGGTTGCGAATAACAAAGAATGGGCAGCATCCATGACTGCGCGTGACCCCGATTTTTTTTCCAAATTAATGTCACAACAGTCGCCTGAATTTTTGTGGATAGGCTGTTCCGATAGCCGTGTTCCAGCCAACACCATTGTTGGTCTTGAGCCGGGTGAATTATTCGTTCATCGAAACATTGCTAATGTGGTAGTGCATACCGACTTAAATAGTCTTTCGGTTTTGCAATTTGCAATTGATGTGCTTCAGGTTAAGCATGTGATCGTTTGCGGCCACTATGGTTGTTCAGGTGTTGATGCCGCCATGGAAAAACGTCGCGTTGGATTGGCCGACAACTGGCTACGACATGTGCAAGATGTTCACCAAAAACATGATCATTTTTTCCCTACGAGTTTGCCTGTTCAAGAGCGACGCAATCGCTTATGTGAACTGAACGTGATCGAGCAGGTGATCAATGTTTGTCAGACAACCATAGTTCAAGATGCCTGGGAGCGTGGCCAGGATTTAACTATGCATAGCTGGGTGTACAGCCTTGAAGATGGTTTGGTTCGTGACTTAGGTTTGGCTGTGAGTGATATTGAATCGTTATCGCAGCAAGTTGCGATTAGCCTCGAGCGATACGAAAACCAGTCGGCTTAGGAATTGGAAAAAGCTTCCTTGTTGAAATTCAGGTATTAAAAGCAGTGGTCGGCACCGGGGAACTGTTCTGATTTAACCGCCTGAACATACGCCTTTATCGCCGCTTGTATCGATGTTTGCCCCTGCATGAAATCTTTAACAAACTTTGGGCGGTGGCCTTGGAATACGCCCAGCATATCGTGTAGTACAAGAACCTGACCTGAGCAGTCAGCACCCGCTCCTATACCTATCGTCGGTATTTTTACGGTCTGAGTTACCTTTGCCCCCAAAGCAGCGGGGATAGCCTCTAGCACCAGTAATGAAGCGCCTGCTTGTTCTAAAGCGAGAGCGTCGTTAATCAAACGTTCTGCCGAGTCAGCAGTTTTGCCTTGCACTCTAAATCCGCTTAACTGATGAACCGCTTGGGGTGTGAGGCCTAGATGAGCGCACACAGGTATACCTCGTTGCACCAGACGCTGTATGGTCTCAACCAGCCATTGCCCTCCTTCTAGCTTAATCATTTCTGCACCTGCGCGCATAAGTTGCGCTGCATGAGTCATTGCTTGTTCAGGTGTGCTGTATGAGGCGAAAGGTAGGTCGGCTATAACCATTGCAAAATGTGCACCGCGAGCGACGCAGGCGGT
>JBIIQR010000203.1:0-3942 GCA_044341985.1 Burkholderiaceae bacterium | reverse complement strand
CCTACCCTTGATCTTGAAGCCAAAGTACTGGCGGCTGATCTCAAAAAGCGAGGACTGATCCGTATTGCTTTATTAGCCGACACAACCCCCTATGGTGACAGTGGTGTTGCATCGTTTGCTGAACAGGCACGACTCGCTGGCTTAGATGTTATTGGAGAATATCGCTTTAAAGTCGGTGATACCGATATGAGTGGGCTGATAAAACGCGCACGTGCAGCGGGTGCATCGGCCTTGGTGGTGTGGGGCATTGGTCCCGAGCTGGCGAATATTGCGCGTGGTGTTCAGGCTTCTGGTTGGCGAGTCCCGCTGTTGGGTAGTTGGACTCTCTCTATGCGAAATTTTATTGATGCGGCTGGACCTGCAGGTGATGGTGCGCTGATGCCGCAAACCTTCATACAAGATGCGGGTTCAACGACCAAGAATAGTTTTTTATTGGCCTATCACCGCGCCTTTAAAACCGATTTGATTCCTTCGCCTATGAGTGCGGCTCAAGGTTACGACGGAATGCATATATTAGCCCATGCCATTCGTCAGTCAAAAACATTGGATGGTGATGCCATTCGAACGTCATTAGAGAATTTAAATTTCAGATATCAAGGTGTGGTGACAAGTTACGAGCGACCTTTTTCAGCGCAAGATCACGATGCGATTACCGCTAACATGATTGTGCTGGGCAAAGTATCGAGTGGTCGTGTGGATTATGCATACAGCGAAGATCAACAACGCAGCGCTATCTTGCGTGTTAAACGAAATTCAAATTGATAGAGTCATTGATAGAGTCACGCGATTGCTGCATCAGCAACACTGACATAAAACGTAGGAGTTTATTTAATTGAGCCGAGGAGAATAATACGGTCGTGCTTTTCTGGGGTATATTAACGGTCTGCCGCTATCATAGGGCTGTTCAACTTATTAAAAATAATCACCGGAGAGACAAGCATGACCGCCACGTACCGAGAGCAAGGCGATATCGCCGTCATCACGTTAAATAACCCACCCGTTAACGGGCTTGGGCATGCGACCCGCACCGGTATCGTGGAAGGTATTGCCAAGGCAGCTGAAAACACCGCCATCAAGGCTGTCGTTATCCTAGGCGAAGGCAGGGGATTTTCAGGCGGCGCCGATATTCGCGAATTCAATACGCCGAAAGCTATGCAAGAACCTTCACTGATGACGGTGATTAGCATTGTCGAAGCGAGTGATAAACCCGTCGTCGCCGCCATACATGGTGTGGCTATGGGCGGCGGTCTTGAATTAGCGTTGGGTTGTCATTACCGTGTTGCTGTGGCCGGCGCACAAATCGCGCTGCCTGAAGTCAACATCGGTATTTTGCCGGGAGCGGGGGGCACGCAACGACTGCCGCGCATCTTGGGTCTGGAGCCGGCTTTAAATATGATCGTTTCAGGCAAAACGGTGATGTCCGATAAATTAGCCAGCACAAAATTATTTGATCAAATGATCACGGGTGATTTGCTCGAAGGTGCATTAGCGTTTGCTAAAAAAGTTTCAACAGTGCGTCCAATGCCTAAGATTCGCGATATAAAAGTTAACTATCCCAATGCGGATGGTTATCTTCAGTTTGCACGCAATACCGTGCGTGTTGTGGCGGGTCCATTTCCAGCGCCGCTGAAATGTGTTGATGCTGTCGCCGCATCCGTCAAAATGAAATTTGATGATGGCCTCAATCTCGAGCGCAATCTATTCCTTGAGTTGGTTCAAACCACAGAATCGAAAGCCTTACGGCATGCGTTTTTTGGTGAGCGTACTGCATCAAAAGTCCCTGATGTTCCTTCCGATACGCCGCTTAGAACGATTAAGTCAGCGGCAGTAATTGGTGCCGGCACTATGGGCGGTGGTATCGCCATGAATTTTGCCAATGCAGGCATCCCCGTCAAAATGCTTGAAATGAAGCAGGAAGCCTTAGACAAGGGCTTAGCTACTATACGTAAAAATTACGAAAACACCATGAAGAAAGGTCGTTTAACCCAAGAGCAGTTTGATAAACGCGTGGCCTTGATTACCGGCACATTAGCGTATGAAGATTTAGCTCAAGCAGATATTGTGGTTGAAGCCGTGTTTGAAGACATGGGTGTAAAGGAAACCGTATTCAAGAAATTGGATGAGGTAATGAAGCAGGGCGCCATTCTCGCTTCAAACACGTCGACCTTAGATGTCGACAAAATTGCGGCCTTTACCAAGCGTCCACAGGACGTGATTGGTACGCACTTTTTCAGTCCCGCCAACGTCATGAAGTTGCTTGAAATCGTGCGCGGCGCAAAGACGGGTAAAGATGTACTCGCGACCACGCTGGCGTTATCCAAGACTATTAAAAAGACCGGCGTCGTTTCTGGTGTCTGTGATGGTTTCATTGGCAATCGTATGGTGGAGCAATACATACGACAAGCCGGTTTTCTGCTGGAAGAAGGCTGTCTGCCCGAGCAGGTCGATAAGGCCGTAGAGAAATTTGGCTTTGCCATGGGCCCGTTCCGCATGAGTGATTTGGCGGGTAACGATATTGGCTGGTACATACGCAAACGTCGCTATGTAGAAAAGCCAGAGGTTACGTATTCAAAAGTTGCAGATCTGTTGTGTGAAAAAGGGCGCTTTGGTCAAAAAACTTCAGCGGGTTGGTATGACTACAAAGCAGGTGATCGTAAAGCCTATGCCTCGACCGAAGTCAACAACATGATCATCGATCATTCCAAAGCAATGGGAATTGAGCGCCGTAAAGTCAGCGATAAAGAAATCGTCGAACGTCTGGTGTATGCACTGGTGAATGAAGGTGCCTTGATATTGGAAGAGGGCATTGCAATGCGTGCCTCGGATATCGATATGGTCTACTTGACCGGTTATGGCTTCCCATTATTCCGTGGAGGCCCCATGTTCTACGCCGATACCGTTGGTCTTTCTAACGTAGTAATGGCCATTCATTCATATGCCAAAGGTAGCCATCCTGAAGCATGGACTCCCGCACCTTTGCTGACTAAATTAGCGCACGAAGGTAAGACATTTAGCTAATTCCCTCCGTTATTTCATAAACCGCAGGCTCGCGAGCGCGATCAATTAATCGCCGTTCGCTTGCCTGCCTTGTCACCCGCGCTTTTTCAACAGAGCCGCTGTCATGAGTCGTTGTTTTTCAACAAATTTCTAGTGTTGCGAATTGGCAGCGAAAATTAAGGAAAAACGGTGTGGCAGTCTTAGATTAAAAATCCCACGACCAAGAAGCTCTTCTTTTTTCAAACATTCTTGTAGCAAAGCTAGTGAATAAAACCATTCCCAAATAACATCCACTAAATTAGTAATAAACATTTCTTCATTGCCTACAATTCATTTCCCTTTAAATTCTCGAGAGGAATGAAGATGAAAATGAATAGTGTAGTAAAACTTTGTGCTTTAACCGCTGCGATCTGTGCAGCAAATGTGAGCTACGCAGCAGGTGCTCAAACGGCCACTGTAACGATTCACGCGACAGTCGCTCCTACCTGCAGTATTTCGGCAACTTCACTCGAATTCAATAACTACGATCCGACTAGTACAACAGATAAATTAGGTACTGGCACCGTTACCTTGACCTGCGTGAAAGGTAGTCAGCCAACGATTTCCCTGACAGCAGGTTTGAATCCAAATGGCGGTCAACGCAGGATGATTAATGCTGTAACCAGTGATTTCCTTAATTATGATTTGTTCAAACCGACTGCAGCCAATCCTGCAATAGATTTGCCTAATACTGCTTGTGCAGGTACGGAGAATCAGCCTTGGGGGTTAGACGTTCCATCGCGATTGCATCCACCCATAGCGCCGACAGCCGATCCATTAACCTACAATATCTGCGGCGTCATTCCTAAAGGTCAGTTGACTGTAGGTACCGGTGATTACAACGATACGGTAACAGCAGAAATCAATTTCTGATCTGATGAACCACCACTCAGTTAGCCCTCAAGC
>JBIIQR010000235.1:0-3583 GCA_044341985.1 Burkholderiaceae bacterium | reverse complement strand
TTGCGGGTGCAAGTGATTGGGGTGTATATCAAATTCCGGGAGCGTTCGATAAGATGCAACAGCAGGCTTGCACGCGCTTGCTGGGTTGCCATCTAATTCCTGGCGCAGGCCATTGGGTACAACAAGAACAGCCCGAAGCCGTGTTACATCACTTGTTTGATTTTTTTGAACGAGCGTCTGATTGAGATAACCATGGGTTTACTGCGCAACATCGTGTCGTGAATTAAGTAGTAAAGGAATAAATCCAATCAATATTCCTCCAAGCCCAAGCGCAACACTTAGACCATCAAATGTAGGAATACTGTATAGACCCACGAAAACCATAAACGCGCCTGCCAAAAAAGGCCAGATAACATACGACGTGGCATCGTATGCCCCATCACGCAATTTATGGCGGTAATGCCATGCGCACGCGAATCCTGCCAGGCTCATGTAAAAACAGATTTGAAATCCTATCGCCAAAATAGAACTCTCTAAGATCGCTTTTACTGACGGCGAGATAATTCCATGGCGTAGGAAATAATTTATTTGCAATCGCATACAAAACATTCGTATTGGCTGTAGCGATTTCTTGATCCGTCAGACAATACGCCCACTGAAGCCACAATGGCTGCCGTAGTGACTGCGACGCTAAAAGCAGGAGCCGTTCCAGTAATTCCCATAATGGCTGATTCAACAGCTCCCAGTGAATTGCTTGCTAATCCATCGATGATGGTAGCGTCATCCTCCGTTGGCTACATTTTGTACTAACTGCAAATGCTGCGCGCGCGAAGTAGAGCGGATTTCTTTAACGAACTCATCATTTTCCCAGATACCTTCTTGACGAGTTCCATCGGCACTGATGTATATGCCGTGACCATGAAATTGATCCGCCTTCCAGTGGCCTACATACTGATCCTGATCAGCCCAAGTATAGGTTCCGTAACCATGCTTTTGATCGTCATGCCAATGGCCCACGTAGACATCACCGTCGATATGAATTTCTGTTCCTTCGCCTTGACGCTTATCGTTTTTATATTCACCAATGTAATAAGTGCCGTCAGGCCAAGTGAATCGCCCGATACCATATCGCTTACCGGACCTAAAGTCGCCCGTATAGGCATTTCCGTTAGCCCAAAATTGGGTACCTTGTCCGAAGGGTAGCCCGTCTTTGAATTGCCCTACGTATTGAGTGCCATCGGCCAACGAATGCATGCCGTATCCATCTTGCACGCCATTTACGAACTCGCCAACATAAGAGATGCCGCTCGGCGAGGTATACATTCCCTTACCATGCCGGGTACCATTTTTGTATTCACCAACGTACTTATCACCATTGGCGAAGCTATACATACCCTGCCGATGCCGACTACCTTCTAAGTATTCACCGACATACCGATCACCATCAGCATAAGTCATCGATCCTTGCCCGTGATATTGGCCGTATCTGTAATCACCTACGTACTTATCGCGCGCGCCAAACACAAAACGCATCCCACGCCTAAAGGTCGTCGCTAAGTCTCTAAATTTATTTAAAATTTTAGTCATGACTGATTCGCTATACCGACTGTGATGTTTCATACACGTAATACAACGATACTTGGTAACGACGCAGTGGAAGATGACAAGATGCCACAAACATTGACGCTTAGTTTAGCAATTATTTCCAGCTTAACGACACAATAGAAAAAGAATCTCGCTCTGGGAATGCCACCGCTAAAGCCGCAATTACGTACTCCTCGCTCTCGCCAGACACACTCAATAACTTCTGGTCAATTCCAATATTATTAAGATTATTGCGGTAACAAAACCTAAATACGGCGGATACTCTGTAAAGAGGGCTCATTGTTGATTGTATTTCCTGGTTTTTAAATGTCTTGCCAAAAAATACTCACGTAAGTCAAGGCGCCAAGCTGATAATAGTCCATATCCTGCCACCCGTAAGATTATCCAAATCTTTGATTACAAGAGCGTTATAAAACCTGCCCAAGCAGTCGATTTAACGGGGCTCAAAACGACTATGTCATCCCAAGGGGTGTTAACATAAACCCAAGATATTTTTCGTGAGTACTCCATGAATTCCAAGCCAACCACCGTCGCCAGCATCGAACAACGACTGGACTCCATACAAACCGTTCTGAAACAGCACGGAATGGAGCCTGAAAAATTTATCGATACCTTTCATGACTTAGCAAATGAGCATTGGGTTCCTGCAAACGGTGCACGGTTGGTGGCACGCGCCTGGACTGATCCCGAATTCAAACACCGATTGTTAACGAACGGTACGGCTGCAGTGCACGAGATGGGTTTAAGCATGCCGCCACACCACAGGCATTTTGTTGTGCTGGAAAACACGGCAGATATCCATAACGTGATTTGCTGCACCCTGTGTTCGTGCACGGCATTCAGCATCATTGGTTTACCACCGGACTGGTACAAAGATTTGGAATATCGCGCCCGCGTCGTACGCGAATCACGCACAGTACTCAAAGAAATGGGGCTCGACTTACCGCAACACATGCAGATACGCGTGTGGGACACCACCGCCGATACACGCTACATGGTGTTACCAGAACGTCCGGTAGGCACTGAAGGTTTAACGACAGAACAATTAGCTGCATTGGTCAACAAGGACGCGCTCATAGGCGTGGCCCGCTTGTAAAGGAAACGCCATGGATGGCATGCATGATCTGGGCGGTAAAGAGGGATTCGGCCCTGTACGTCACAGCAAAAACGCTGCAGTTTTTCACGATGATTGGGAAATCCGCGCCAACGCTTTGTATAGCCTGGCAGTGAAATGCGGTGTGTTCAATATGGATGAATATCGTCATGCGATTGAACGTATGGAGCCGCGACATTATCTGAGTGCGAGTTACTACGAACGCTCGCTGACAGCTTTGGCATCGCTGTGTGTAGAAAAAGGATTGGTCACACGCGAACAATTAGAGCAACTCGCTCAGGGTAGTTATCCGCTGGCGCTCCCTGCTTCTCCAGGTCGTAGCAATCATCCACAACGTCAATCATTTTTGCCAGGTGATCAAGTGCGTGTACGTGATGAGCATGTATCCGGCCATATGCGCATGCCCGGCTACCTACGCGGCAAATGTGGTGTGGTGATCACTAAATCACCCAACTACCCTTTCCCAGATGCGCATGGGCATGACATGAGCGCTGAAGACGAGCCAACGTATGACATCCGATTTGAATCATCACATTTATGGCCGAACGACGAAAATAACGCACAGATACATGCTGCTGTGTTTGAAAGCTATTTAGAATTTAACAAATAAAAAAATCAAAAAATCAAAAAAACTGATTCGCTAAATTCTGCAACTCAATTAGTGATAACAACAGTGCCATCTTCCAAGACTTGATAGCGCAACTGTAGTTTAGTCACTGCCCCCCGCTGTCCTTGGCAGCATCTCTAATTGACCACTGACGCTAGTGGAAGCGATAAAAAAGGCTGAATACGAGGCCGCTTTTAGCAATAGCTTGACTCAAGTCAATTTTTTATAGGTACCACTATCGGTATAGTGCAATCAGTTATCTGTGGCAAATCATTGGAACCTTGAATCATGATTAACACCTATAAGATCAGCAATAC
>JBIIQR010000202.1:0-3951 GCA_044341985.1 Burkholderiaceae bacterium | reverse complement strand
TCACCATCATCGCCGGCGGATTTTTCAGCCGCTGGTTTGCCTTTGCGCGGCTCGAATTCAAAACTCACTTTGCCATCTTTGCCTTTGGCCAGATACGCTTTGAATGGTCGGCGTGTACGCTGAGAGACGAATCCCGGTAATAAATCAGTACGGCCATCGTTGAGCAATTTAACCATCTGCTCAGGAAGAATTTCTTGCTGAAGAATGATACGGCCGCTACGGAAATCACAAGCCTTCGGCCTCGCTGCAGTTTTTTCGCAGGTATAGGCTAAACCCATTTCATACACGTTACTGCCGCATTTAGGACAGGCGCCCAGTACGGTCTGACCTGTAAAGTCGACCGGTTCGGCGTTCTCATCATCGTCATTGCTCTGGCCAAAATCAAACTCGAGTTTGAAGTTTTGTATCTCTTCATCGCGCGAGATTTTCAATATGGCGGCAAAGGGTCGTCCCATCTTGGAGCGGAAGCCCTGTAGAGGACCGATGGTGCGATTGGTTAAAAGTTCTTCAACTTCAGCCACCTCAAATTGACGTCCACCCGGCGTTTTGCTCATAGAGAATTCGCACTTCGTACAAGCGAAGCGACGGTAATTTTCTTTAACTACAGAATTACAGTTTGGGCAGGGCGTAGTCAGCGTGGAGTAGTCGCCTGGAATAGTGTCGTTGTCGTATTCTTTCGCGCGTTTGACGATGGTTTGCGTCATCTGCGCAATCTCGCGCATGAACTCTTCACGACTAATACCGCCGCGTTCCATTTGCGCGAGCTTGAATTCCCATTCGCCGGTGAGCTCAGGTGCGGTGAGCTCTGACACACCTAAGCCACGCAGCAGCGTCATTAACTGAAATGCTTTGGCCGTCGGTATCAGTTCGCGACCTTCGCGCACCAAATATTTTTCGTTTAAGAGTCCTTCGATGGTCGCAGCACGCGTGGCTGGTGTGCCTAAGCCTTTGCCCGCCATAGCATCACGCAACTCTTCGTCATCCACTAGTTTTCCGGCGCCCTCCATCGCTGACAGCAGCGTGGCCTCAGAATAGCGTGCGGGTGGTTTGGTGACTAAAGCATTGGCATCCAGCGTGTCGGTTTTAACTTTCTCATCCTTGGCGACGGCGACCAGCGTACCGGTGGTCTCACCCTCTTTGCCGCTATGCTCAGCGGCTTCTTTGCCGTACACGGCTAACCAACCTGGGTTGGTGAGTATCTTGCCTTCGGTTTTGAATTGATGTCCTGAGACTTCGGTAAAGCGTGTTGTCACGAGATATTCGGCGGCTGGATAAAAAACCGCCATGAAGCGTCGCGCCACTAAGTCATACAGCTTTTGTTCAGGCTCAGATAAATTCTTAGGATATTGCGTGGTTGGGATGATCGCAAAGTGATCGCTGATTTTCGTGTTATCGAAAATTCGTTTGTTTGGTTTGATCCAACCGCTCTTCAAAATTTGCGCTGTGAGTGGATAGTAATTATTACTTTCACCTAGTGTCTCAACCGTTTGCTTAACGGTCGCGATATAGTCTTCAGGCAAATGGCGTGAATCAGTACGAGGGTAAGTCAATACTTTATGGCGCTCGTACAGCGCTTGCGCTAAACCGAGCGTGTTCTTGGCAGAAAAACCAAAGCGCGCATTCGCTTCCCGCTGCAAGCTGGTGAGGTCAAACAATCCGGGTGCCATCGACGTACTAGGTTTGGATTCTTCGCTTACGTTACCTATTTTTCCGCGGCAGGCAGCGACAATCGAATCGGCCGCGGCTTTACTCCACAGACGTTCGGCGCGTCGTTCGGGATCGATCTCATCTTTCTTAAATTTCGTGTCGAGCCAGCGACCTTCATACACCCCGGCAGCACACACGAATTCGGCACGCACTTCCCAATAGTCGCGGGATACGAACTGTTTAATTTTTTCTTCGCGCTCGACCACGATAGACAAGGTCGGCGTTTGTACTCGGCCAACGGTCGTTAAATAGAAGCCACCTTCTTTTGAGTTGAAGGCCGTCATGGCGCGCGTGCCATTGATACCGATCAGCCAATCCGCTTCGCTGCGACAGCGTGCCGCGTCGGCCAACGGCAGCATGTCGCCATCTTCTCGTAAGTGAGTAAAGGCATCGCGAATCGCGCCCTGAGTCATCGATTGCAGCCACAAGCGTTTGACGGGCTGCTTAGCTTTTGCGTACTGAACAATCAAACGGAAAATCAATTCGCCTTCGCGCCCCGCATCACAAGCATTAATCAGTTCGCCCACATCTTTACGTTTGATTAATTTGTTGAGTAGCTTCAGGCGTGATTCAGTTTTTTGTATGGGATTTAACGCAAAGTACGGCGGGATCATTGGTAAATTTGCAAATGACCATTTGCCACGTTTGACGTCATGTTCTTCGGGGGCCGCGATTTCCACCAGGTGGCCGACGGCTGACGACAGCACGTAGTCGTCTGATTCAAAGTACTCATCGTGCTTGGTGAAGCCGCCGAGGCTCTTCGCGATGTCATTCGCGACAGAGGGCTTCTCAGCAATGATGAGTGCTTTGGTCATGATTTTTCCGGATCTAGGGGCGACATTAGTAGGGCATTTGCCTAATTGGCGGGTAATTACTCACCATTTAGGCAGTGGTAGAACAAGTTACGAGCGCTGACGTTTTGATAACGACGGCGTTAGTGCGGCCAATGATAAGCGTGTTATCGCTGAATTCGCAAGCGAGCTATAGTTAGTTAGTCGCGTTAGCTCAGTCTTTGGAGACAAATCGGAAGTTCTAGCCGTTGCCAATTCCGCAATGATGTGCGGCTTATGTGCATAAGCTACCTGGCGACGAGATGATGAAAAAAGGCTGCGATTAAGCAGCCAGAAAAGCAGATCAGTGATAAACGGGCGGGCTGGAATCTTCGTCGTCAAAAAAGAGTTCGTCGAACATGAGTCCGTCGGGCTCCTTGCCTTGACTCCAAAGCACCATCAGTACGATCACTTTGAGTTTGTCTAAAGATATGGGGGACTCATTGACTGCACAAGCTCGCTCGAGAACGATCTCGCGCTGCAATGCATTGATGACATCGGCTGACTCAAGGAATTCGACAAAGCCTATGGCTGCCGATCCCAGTAGCTCATATTCGCGCTCTGCATACACACGAAAACCAAATGAAAACGCGGTTTGTCGTGCCTGCTGGCTGAAAATCTCATTAGTCGTCTCGGCAAGGTCGGTCAACCACCCGAGTGCACGCGAGATTTCTTCTTCTTCGAAACCTACCGCTGATAATTTTTTTGCCAGTGCATCAGAATCTGGGCACGCATCAGGGCGGTAATAAGTTTCGTATAAATAAACGAGGACCTCAAACATAGCCGTAATGTATCCGCATCTGCGCCGACGCACAAGCATGCGGGCAAAAAAAATTCAAGGACTATTTATTAATCGGCAGCTTTTTATAAATTTTAGCCACTTTCAGCGCATTTGCAGTCCAATTTACATCGCATTCACATCACATTTACTTCGCAGTTAGATCGATTGTGAGATGCAGGCAGATCGCAATTTGGTTTCTAACGCGTGCTGTAATTCGAGCGTAGCGCGTGGCGCGCTTTGATCAGCCCCATGATGATTTTTTAATGATGCATTTGAATTTAATGAAGCGCTTGATAAATCCCGCCAGCAAGTCGTTCAATGCGACCTTCAAGCTCTAGTTCAAGCAAGCTGGTTTGAATCTCGGACAAGGTGAATCTGGTTCGTTCGACTAAGTCATCGATGCTGACCGGATCATGTCCTGCTGCAATCAGTAGTTGATTTGTCATCGACGATGTATTTGAAGAATTTATAGCGGCGTCTGGCGGAGAAAAATTTTCTTTTGATGGTGTTTGCGTCACAGGAATTTCTTCGAGAATGTCTTGCGCAGATTCCACCAATTTTGCACCTTGCCGAATGAGCTGATGACATCCCTTCGAAAGCGGCGAATGGATAGAACCAGGAATAGCAAAAACA
>JBIIQR010000201.1:0-3981 GCA_044341985.1 Burkholderiaceae bacterium | reverse complement strand
ACTCAATAAATAGTCTAAAAAAAAAAGACCGCACATGCGGTCTTTTTTTATATGCTAACGATTAGCATCATCAGATAACCAAGGTCTGCGCCTCGCCTTCAGCACGCTCGCGAATCTCACCAATGCGATACACGGTTTCACCCAATCGTTTGAGCTCTGCTTCGGCGTGATCTGCATTCGCCGCACTGACAATCACGGTCATTCCTATACCGCAGTTAAATACTCTGTGCATCTCATCATCCTCAACGCCACCGTGTTTTTGCAGCCATTGAAATAAGGGCGGTAAGGTCCACGCATCTTTGTGCAATACCGCCGTTAAATTAGGTTGCAGTACGCGCGGAATATTTTCAACCAAGCCGCCACCCGTAATGTGCACCATGCCGTGGATATCTATTTTTTCCATTAAAGCGAGCAAGGGCTTCACATAAATACGCGTTGGCGCGAGAAGTACGTCGGCTAGCGGACGCCCATGAAAATCAGCGTGCAAGTCAGGCTTAGCCACTTCAATGATCTTGCGTACTAGTGAATAACCATTCGAGTGCGCGCCCGACGATGCCAGCCCAAGCACCACATCGCCGGGCTGAATTTTTTTACCATCGATGATTTTCGATTTTTCAACCGCACCCACTGCGAAGCCTGCGAGATCATATTCACCATCGGGATACATGGTCGGCATCTCGGCGGTTTCACCACCAATCAATGCACACCCGGCCTGCTCACAACCGGCGGCAATACCTTTGATGACATCGGTTGCGGTGGCGACATCCAAACGTCCACACGCAAAATAATCTAAGAAAAAAAGCGGCTCTGCGCCCTGCACCAAGATGTCATTCACGCTCATGGCGACTAAATCAATACCCACGGTGTCGTGACGGTTAAGGTGAAAGGCCAGCTTCAACTTGGTGCCCACACCGTCGGTACCCGATACCAGCACAGGCTCACGAAATTTTTTACTCACTTCAAACAGCGCACCAAATCCACCAATACCTGCTAATACGCCTTCGCGCATGGTTCGTTTAGCAAATGGTTTGATGGCTTCTACCAGTGCATCACCGGCATCGATATCGACGCCTGCATCACGGTAGGACAGAGAGACCTTGGAATTAGAGGACATGGAGTGTATAGCGGAGGAAAAGGTAGAATGAACGTCTGAAAAAATGACTGGACGCCTGATGAACGGTATTTTACCAAAAGGGCTCGTCTTACCTCCGTATCGATGACGATATTTCCTAATTCTGAACAGCGACCCATGCTGCTCTGGCTCGCCGCTGGCCTATTGCTCTCTACATTGCTAGTGCTGCTTGGTCCAGTGCTGACGCCTTTTGTTGCAGCCGCAGTCATAGGGTACATGCTCAATCCTGGCGTGGATTGGTTAACTACCCGCGGTTTGCCCAGAATCCTGTCGGTGTTGCTGGCAATGATCGCTCTGCTCTTGGCTGTAGCCGCAGTGATTTTGATCGTTGTGCCCATGCTGGTTGCCGAGCTACCCGCCTTACAGCAGCGCCTACCCTTACTGCTCGATGCCTTTGATCGCTTTGTTAGGCCGCTTCTGTTGCAGACGGGACTCGACCTTCCGCTCGACAGTGCAGGTTTGAAAGCACTCCTAACTCAACAACTCGCTAGCTTCGACAGCACTGAACTTAGCTGGCTGGACTGGTTAAGAAAAGGGAGTAGTGCCGTCATTGGCTGGGCGGCCACATTATTGCTCATCCCCATAGTGCTGTTTTATCTGCTGCTGGATTGGCATCAGGTGATCGCTCGATTCGCCACGATGATCCCGCGTCGATGGATTGCGCTAATCACCGATATGTCGCTCGAAACCGACCACCTACTGGCTCAATATCTGCGTGGTCAACTATTGGTGATGCTACTGCTGGCGACCTACTACTCAGTTGCCTTGGCTATAGCGGGTTTCGAAGTCGCTGTACCCGTGGGAATAGTCACCGGTTTATTGGTATTTATTCCCTATGTCGGCTTCGGAATCGGCTTAACCCTGGCTATACTTTCGGCCATACTTTTCTTCGATGGTTGGCACGGCTTGATTGCGGTTGCAGCGATATACGGCTTGGGCCAAGTGCTAGAAAGCTTTTATCTAACACCCCGCTTAGTTGGCGAGCGCATCGGTCTACATCCACTGACCGTAATATTTGCCTTACTCGCATTTGCACAGCTGTTCGGCTTCACGGGCATATTATTGGCGCTGCCCGCCTCGGCCATACTCTCCGTAGTTTTTGGTCGATTGCGTCGCCACTATCTGAACAGCAGTTTCTATAATCAATCATGAAGCAGTTGCTGCTCGACTGGGGCGCTGCTCCACCACAAACGCTAGATAATTTTGTTGTTGGCAAAAATGCGGAGTTGCTTGCCCTGCTCACCAGCTTAGCTAAACAACACAACACCAGCGTTAAACCGCAGATGATCACGATCTGGGGTCATCCGGGTTCCGGTAAATCGCACGTGATCAAGGCATTGCATACGGCGACTAAAGGACTCTTGTTAACGCCTAAGCATGCAGTCAGCGAGTTTGCATGGTCTGTAGACCAGCCTATGTATCTAGTGGAAGATTGTGATCTGCTATCGGAAGAACATCAGATCGCAGCGTTTGCATTGTTTAACCAAGTCAAAGAAGCCGGTGGATCCTGGATCGCTAGTGCAAACCAAGCACCGGCCCAATTAAAACTCCGCGAAGATTTGCGCACTCGTCTGGGCTGGGGATTAATTTATGAGCTGCATGGTTTATCCGACGAAGAAAAACTCGATGCCCTCTCGAAATCAGCCGAGTCGCGCGGACTGTCACTTTCGCCCGGCGTGTTACCCTACCTACTGACGCATTTTCGACGAGATATGCCATCGCTATCGGCCATGCTCGATGCGCTAGATCGCTACTCACTCGAAACTCAGCGCCCAATCACCCTGCCCCTGTTGCGGGAATTACTGCAATCAGGCGAAGCTACTACTAGCCCATGAATCTTGCACTCTTTGATTTAGACAACACCTTACTACCTCTGGACTCCGACTATGAGTGGGGTCAATTTCTGGTCCGCGCTGGTGCTGTCGATCCGGTATCGTTTACCCAACGTAATCAAATTTTTTATGAGCAGTACCAAAACGGTACGCTCAATCCTGTTGAGTATCTTGAATTCGCTTTTGGTACGCTGGCACGCTTTCCACGTCAGCAGCTCGATGCATGGCATGCACAATTCATGAACGACATCATCGAACCGGCTATTCACCCAGTCGCACGCGCACTCGTTACCGAACATCAAAATGCAGGCGAGTTAGTCGCCATCATTACGGCAACCAACCGTTTCGTCACAGCACCCATCGCGCAAGCCTTCGGTGTGCAACATTTGATAGCGGCTGAACCTGAATTAGCGGAGGGCGGAGAAATTACGGGCCGTTTGATTGGAACACCGCCTTTTGGTAGCGGCAAAGTATTGAACACTCGTGAATGGTTAGCTTCGCTAGGCAAAACTCTAGGCGACTTCGAACGCAGTACGTTTTATAGCGATTCACAAAACGATATCCCCTTGCTATCGGCAGTCACTCACCCCATAGCGACTAACCCTAATGCCAGCCTACGAGCGCACGCCGAGCTACACAACTGGCCTATTCTTCACCTATTCGATGATTAAGAAATTCATCCGCCGAATGTTGGGTGGAGGCGCAGATCAGGCAACAAGCATCCGACCAAAAATATTTGGCCCGGAAGAGCACGGTATACAACTCGATGATGTTTCATCGAACGCTATTCGCGTTACACAAACGTTGCAAAAAGCGGGATTCAAAGCCTTTGTCGTGGGTGGTGCTGTCAGAGATTTAGTACTGGGCTTGAAGCCTAAAGATTTTGATGTCGCCACCGATGCGACACCGGAAGAAATCCGACGACTATTTCGACGCGCTTTCATTATCGGGCGCCGCTTTCAAATTGTGCACGTGATGTTTGGTCAAGATCTCATTGAGGTCACCACTTTCCGAGGC
>JBIIQR010000072.1:0-6473 GCA_044341985.1 Burkholderiaceae bacterium | reverse complement strand
ACATCATCTTCGGGTAAGCTAAGCGCCAGCTTTACGTTGGCCACCCCCTGCAGTAATAGATTCATATTCAAAAGCCGAGCGAATATTTTTCCGCGCCGACTCTCGTCAGGTTTACCTATGGCGCAACACAACAGCACTCGCGCAGGACTTTCTTGCCAGCTGATTTGTAGTGATAGTCCGGAATCAAAAATAATTTGCCACTCATCCAAATCTTCTTCAATGATGGTTGAAATCTCAGGATGACTCGGGCCCAACTGACGAATCAGATGCTGCAAGTCAGATAATTGATTGGCCAATTAAGGCTCCTTCATTCTCAACAATGTAAAGCGTACGTAACACGAATAAATTAATCAGTGATCGCAAGCGGAGATGCCGTTGAGTAGCAAGATGGCGAAACAAGTTCCTTTTTTCGTTTAAATCAATACGAAAAATTAAACCGCAAGATAGAGAGTAAGAAAGAGCAATAGACGATTAAGAAATCGTCATCAATCAGGAAGGGATTTTGATGGCGTGCTATTTGATAATCAAACCGATCGGCCGATTATCGAAACATTTGAGAAAATTGTGTAGCAGCTAAGTGAGGATCATCTACCGAGTAAACACTACTAATCGCTGCCACCATGTGAGCGCCATGATCGATCAATACGCGACTATTCTCTGGTGTCATACCGCCGATGACGCAGATAGGAAGATTTAATGCATTCAACGCTAAAGTAATGATGTTGGGGGCTGTGGTCACTGCATATTTCTTTACGCGCGATGGATAAAATCCACCAAAGGCTACGTAGCTCGCTCCCGAAGCCTGTGCATCGCGTGCTAACTGCAAATCGCCATAGCAAGATGCGCCCACTATTTTTGATGACCCCAATCGTGCACGCATACTCGCCACCGAAGCATCGGTACCGCCCACATGTATGCCATCGGCATCGATGGCCTCACAAAGCTCAAGATGATCATTAATAATGAGTGGGACGTTGAGTCGGCGACATAGTTTTAATAACGCTGTAGCTTGCTCTTGGCGCAAAGGTTCGCTAGCTGTCTTGTGACGATATTGAAGCAAGCCTGCACCACCGTGTATCGCCTGCTCGCTAACGGCAACTAATCGTTCAGTGTCGTCCCAATCGGGAGTGACTAGATAAAGACCTTTCATGACATCTCCTTCAAACGATGCGGTATCTGTTGGCCTGGCGCGATGGCATATGCATGGGCGAGACTGTGTTGTGTGTAATTTTGCGCAGCATCTAAAGCAGCTTCCATTGATGCGCCCTGAGCTAATCGTGCTGCAATGGCGGATGCCAAAGTGCACCCTGAGCCGTGATAATCACCTGACAAACGTGGCCAGCGCCACTGACGTTGTTGCTCGTCGTGGAACCATGTGTTGATGATCTCATCACCGTCTCCATGACCACCTTTAATCATCACGTGAGGCGAATCTTGAAGTAAGCGCTGAGCCTGCAAGGCGAGTTGATCATTTCCATCGCATAAGGCACGCGCCTCAGGCAAATTTGGCACGATGATAGTCGCAAGCGCTCGCAATGGCGTAATCGCTTGTACAGCATCACCTTTAGTGAGCACATCGCCATGACCACTGGCTAATACGGGATCGAGCACAACGGGTACTGCAGGATTTAATTTTCTTAACGCGGTGATGGCATCAGCAATCGCTTGCGCATTGGCTAAGCTACCCACTATGCCGATCTTGATCGCATCAATAGCAGTACCGTGCGCAATCAATGCATTAACTTGCTCAACTAAAATCGATGGTGCAACGGGATGCACTGCATGCACGTGCTGATTATCTTGTACCGTCAATGCAGTGATGATGGGTAGTGGATGCGCACCCGCATCGCTAATAGCCTGTATATCGGCTTGTATGCCCGCACCACCGCTAGGATCGAGTCCGGCGAATACAAGCACACAGGCTTTTTTCATGTAATGCGACCCGCCATGGGTGAAGAAGGGGATGCAGCAAATTTACGAGGAATACGTCCCGCCAGAAAAGCCTCACGCCCCGCTTCAACAGCAAGCTTCATTGCGCGCGCCATACGTATAGGATCTTGTGCGCCTGCGATAGCGGTATTCATCAGCACACCATCACAACCCAACTCCATCGCAATCGCTGCATCCGACGCCGTACCCACACCGGCATCGACTAATACGGGTACCTTCGCTTGCTCGATGATTAGGGATAAATTCCAGGGATTCAAAATACCCATGCCTGAACCGATCAATGAGGCTAATGGCATCACAGCACAACAACCTATCTCTTCCAGCATCTTTGCCTGTATAGGATCGTCGCTGCAGTAAACCATCACATCAAAACCATCCTTCACTAAAGTCTCAGCTGCTTTGAGAGTCTCGGGCATATTCGGAAACAAGGTTTTCTCATCGCCTAATACTTCTAGCTTAACCAGCGTGTGGCCATTCAATAATTCACGCGCCAACTGCAATGTATACACCGCATCTTTCGCGTTGTAACAGCCTGCTGTATTCGGGAGGATGGTGTAGCGCGAAGGTGGCACTGCATCTAACAAACTCGGCGCATTCGGATCCTGACCTATATTTACGCGCCGAATAGCCACGGTAATAATGTCTGCGCCACTGGCCTCGGTAGCAAGCCTCGTCTGTTCCAAGTCTTTATATTTGCCACTGCCTACCAGTAAACGTGAACCATACGTTTTACCTGCAATGGTCAGGCCAGTAAGTTGTGAGTCATTCATAGTATTGGCTAATCCTTAGTCTCATTCTTTTATCAGCGCTTCAAGCCCCAAAATCACCCGCCGCCTATGGCACGTACCACATCGACTTTGTCACCATCGGAAAAGCGATGGGTCGCCCATTGCGCACGGGGCACGACTTCACGATTAACGGCAATCGCTAATGCCTGATTCGTCAATGACAACGCATTGATCAAGTCATGTACTGAGTGATCATTTTCTACCGAGCGTGATTCACCGTTGAGCTCAATAACAATCATGATGCGTGCATCACTGCTTGCGATAAATCTCAGCGCCGTTTTTAACAAACTCGACCGCCTTGACTTCCATACCTTTTTTCAAGGCTTCGATTTCAGTAATGCCCTGCTTTTCAGCATAATCACGCACTTCCTGCGTGATTTTCATTGAGCAGAAATGCGGGCCGCACATTGAGCAAAAGTGCGCCACTTTGGCTGAGTCTTTAGGCAGCGTTTCATCATGAAATTCACGCGACTTATCGGGATCGAGACCAAGATTAAATTGGTCTTCCCAGCGGAATTCAAAACGCGCTTTGGATAAGGCGTTATCGCGTATCTGCGCGCCGGGATGACCTTTAGCCAGGTCGGCTGCATGTGCTGCAATCTTATAAGTGATGATGCCGTCTTTGACATCCACCTTATTCGGCAAACCCAAATGCTCTTTCGGTGTCACGTAACACAGCATGGCTGTGCCATACCAACCAATTTGTGCCGCACCAATGCCGGACGTGATGTGGTCGTAGCCAGGTGCGATATCGGTGGTTAGTGGGCCCAGGGTATAGAACGGTGCTTCGTGACACTGCTCTAACTGCAAATCCATATTTTCTTTGATCATATGCATGGGCACATGACCAGGACCTTCGATCATGACCTGCACATCATGCTTCCATGCGATCTGCGTTAATTCACCTAAGGTTTTTAATTCACCTAGCTGGGCTTCATCATTGGCGTCATAAATAGAACCGGGACGCAGACCATCGCCTAATGAAAAAGCTACATCGTAAGCTTTCATGATTTCGCAGATATCTTCGAAATGCTCATATAAGAATGATTCTTTGTGATGTGCCAAACACCATTTAGCCATAATTGAACCGCCACGCGAAACGATGCCGGTCATGCGCTTAGCAGTAAGGGGCACATAACGCAGCAAAACACCGGCATGAATCGTGAAGTAATCCACGCCCTGCTCGGCTTGCTCGATTAAGGTATCGCGGAAAATTTCCCACGTTAGGTCTTCCGCCTTGCCATTTACTTTTTCTAAAGCCTGATAAATGGGCACCGTACCAATCGGCACCGGCGAATTACGAATAATCCATTCGCGGGTTTCATGAATATGTTTACCCGTCGATAAATCCATCACGGTGTCGCCACCCCAACGTATCGACCAGGTCATTTTTTCAACTTCTTCGCCGATGGATGAAGTCACTGCTGAATTACCAATGTTGGCATTAATCTTCACCAGAAAATTTCGGCCTATGATCATAGGCTCGCTTTCTGGGTGATTAATATTGTTTGGAATGATGGCGCGACCACGCGCGATTTCACTACGAACAAACTCAGGAGTGATTTCTGCAGGTATCGCTGCTCCAAACGATTGTCCCGGATGCTGCCTACCCATTAACTCCGCCAACTTAGCGCCGTTCGGACCAGAGGACTTTAAATTTTCCAGGTACTCTTTACGGCACAGATTTTCGCGAATAGCGATGTATTCCATTTCTGGTGTGATGATGCCAGCGCGCGCGTAATGCATCTGCGTGACATTCTTGCCTGCTTTGGCACGACGTGGCTTGCGATGTAAATTAAAACGCAGCTCAGCTAATTTCGGATCGCTCAAACGTTCAATACCGTAATCAGAAGTTGGGCCAGATAATTCTTCGGTATCGTTACGCTCGGCTATCCAGGCAGCGCGCAAAGGCGCCAACCCTGAACGTATGTCTATCTTAACGCTGGGGTCGGTGTACGGGCCTGAGGTATCGTACACAAACACCGGTGGATTTTTTTCAGCGCCAAAGGAGGCTGGTGTATCGCTCTGCGTAATTTGACGCATGGGCACACGCATATCGGGACGCGAACCAGAGACATAAATCTTGCGTGAATTCGGCAAGGGCTGAATAGCTGCTTCATCGACCGTGGCCGTCGCAGCTAAGAATTGAGGATTGGCGTTCATGGACTTCCTTTGCTCAAAACAGCGAAGAAAGCACGATGAGGAGAATAAGAACTCGACCGTCGCTTCCCTACGCTGGCATTACCCAGATCAGGTTCAAGGGTATATCTCACTCGGTAAAACCACCGAGACCCCTAGCGTTTGGCTGTAATGATTACAGCGGCCTTGATTATAGCGCCTGTGGCAGCCAGATGTGACTGGTCCAGATTGATACTTGCCTAAGTTAGGCGTTTTCTTTTATGTCATGCAGCCGCGAGTCGCCATAAGGAAGTTACTTCAGCCGCGCGTGCGGCATGTAATGGATCATTCTCATCAGTTATTTTTTTGTGTGTTGGGCGAGCATCTAAGCGCTCTACTACATTCAATCCGCCTAATTTCATCCATTCTAATAATTCATCGCGACTGCGTAAGCCCAAACGTTCAGCTAAATCTGAAAGCACCAACCATGCTTCACCACCCTCGATCAGGTGCTCAGCAACGCCGGCAAGAAAACCGCGCAGCATCGCACTATCGGGATCAAACACCGCTTGCTCAAGTGCCGAGGTTGGACGTGCCGGCACCCAGGGCGGATTACACACCACCAGTGCTGCTCGCCCCGGTGGGAACAAATCAGCTTCCATAACATCAACGTGTTTACTCAATCCTAAACGCTGAATGTTTTCACGCGCACATTGCAAAGCTCGCGGGTTAAGATCGGTGGCGGTCACGTGAGCAAATCCGCGCTGTGCCAATAACGCAGCTAGCACACCCGTACCCGTACCAATATCAAATGCCACGGCATCTTTTTTGAATGCCGCTGGTAATTTGGCTTCTGCGACTAAGGGAAGATACTCCCCACGCAGCGGTGCAAACACGCCGTAATGCGCATGAATGCGCTGAGCGCTGCCGTCACCTAGTAAAACCGAGATCTCTATCCCTTTTTTGCGCCATTCATGCGCGCTGATAATACCCAACAGCTCACGCAACGACATCACATACGGCGTGTCTGACTGACCCATAGCTTCATTGCAAGCCTGAGTGACATCGGGAGCGCGTCGCAAAGGAATGCGATGACCTGCGTCAAAGGGAATCAACAACATGCCCAAGGTACGCGCACGTTGGGATTGCGATAGCCGATATAAATTAAAGGCGTCTTTAGTACCTGCTGCTGGGGTATTCGCTTTGACACGATGACTTTTTTTGGAGGGGCGCTCAACGCGACGTACTAGCGCTTGCAGTAATTGACGCGCATTTTGAAAGTCGCCACGCCATAAAATACCAACGCCCTCGCACGCCAATCGATATGCAGAATCAGCCGTCAAGGTATCGTCAGCGACGACCACCCGCTTTGGAGGTGTCAATCCTCCATCCGACTGCCAGCGCGAGCTGCAATCTTTATCACCCTCATTCCAAGCGATCAGGCTAGCGGGAGGTAGTTCGGCAGGTGCATGCATGCGGTGAAACCCTTTACTTATCGATGAATGAGCTTGCCCCTGAATCACGAATCCCTTAACGGATACGATTAAGCAGAACGTCGCATCTGTTCTGCCAGCCAGTTTTTCTCAAATTGCATCGGACTCACATACCCCAGCGTTG
>JBIIQR010000047.1:0-7512 GCA_044341985.1 Burkholderiaceae bacterium | reverse complement strand
GGGAGGTAGTTCGGCAGGTGCATGCATGCGGTGAAACCCTTTACTTATCGATGAAAACGTTCGGCAGACTTGATTAACTCACGTGATGGCGTTACCAATAACGCGAGTATCACCCCAAATCGGATGATTAGCAGAAATCATATTACTGCTCAAATTGAGTGTTATCTGTAATTGGGGGTTAGCATTTAGTGCTTCGTGAAGAAAATCAGCGCCCCGATCGCGTAAGCGGCAATTGAACAAATTGACATGGTGAAGGGTAGTAGATATCGCTAGCATCTGAGCGAATGTCTGCAATCCTGCAAAAGTATTCAGTCCATGAACCCCGGGGCGACGAATAAAATTTTTCGATAAATCCAGCGTTTGTACTGAAGTATTTTTTGCTAAACCGGCAGAAAGCTCCTCTAGCGCAGATGAATCCAAGTTGCAATCATGCAGAATTAAAGTTTTCAGTTCACACGGATTTTTTGCCAAATAAATAGATAATGACCTTATATCAACGCGATTAATCAACAAAAAGAAATTACTACCAGCCGACGATTGATCCACTCGTCGACCACCCGCTCTAGCTCCACTCGCATCCAGCAATTCAATCAGCAAGGTAGAAGGCAAGACATCGATTTCTCGCAGAGCCCTAAGATTGTTCTTAATTATCAATTTAATGACGGGGCTTTCATCCCTATTACTTTGTTTTATCTTCCTAGCGACAGACGAGAGGACTTTCATTGCCGAACCAAGACCTTCCTCATCTACAGTGGGAACATCGTGATATTCATCACGAAAATTTTTATTAAAAATCGTATATCGACCATTACGCTGATCTAAAGGCTCACGATGAATGGAAAAATCAAATGTTATTTGTTTAATTTTAGACCCTGGACTTAAAAGTTCTTGCGCAGCTGCTCGCAACCATTCTGGTTGATTAAATTCTTTCCGCTCATCTGTACTCAAATTGACAGATACCGCAGAATAAATCTGAGTAAATTCTTTTACTTTTTGCCCGAAATTGTAGACATTAATCGTGTACTCATTCACTAACTGCCCGGTATTTTCCAAATGCCTACGTGCGCGAAATTTTTTCTTGGGTGGAAGAGCAATGGCCATCTCAGCGTGTACGCGCATTGCGTGCGCGGTATACGCTAGTGAAATCTCACATTCATTTTGAACTACGTGGTTGACCTGTAATTGATGCGCTTTACTAATCGTCGCCATATGATGAAGCGTTTTTGCGATATCCATGGGACTGCTGGTGTGCCAATTGAGTATATATTTGTATAACCAATAGTGTTTTACGTCTTCGGGCATGCCATCGAGCACATGCTGACGCGGCCTCATTATCGGCATACCGACAGATTCGCCCTCGCTCGATTCACTATCAGTTTCGCTGGTCGTTCTTACCAACGTATCGCTATCGCTATCATTCGAGATGAAAGCGCGTTGCGACAGCGCAGAAGATGACGGGAATTGAGACATACTCATAATCGACCTCTTGATAAATAGTTAATTGAAAAAGAATTGCAAACAGGGGTTTAGCGCCAGCCGCCTTCACGAGCTGAAAAAGCGCTAGTTGAGGCTATTTCGCACGGGGTTATTACGTTAATACTCACTTAAGCCCGCTTATAATGGATGGCTTACAAAAATCACTCACCTTTAGAAAAATCATGGAATTAGCCAAAGCCTTTGAGCCAGCCGAAATCGAACAACACTGGCGTGCGGAATGGGAGAAGCGCAACTACTTCGCCGCGACTCTGGATGAAAGCAAACCTTCATTCTCGATACAGCTCCCACCACCTAATGTGACTGGCACGTTGCACATGGGTCATGCATTCAATCAAACCATCATGGATGGTCTGACGCGTTACTACCGCATGCGTGGGCATAACACTGCGTGGATTCCCGGTACCGATCACGCGGGCATTGCAACGCAGATCGTGGTCGAGCGCCAGCTCGATGCACAAAAAATCTCACGTCATGATCTAGGTCGCGAAAAATTTTTAGATAAAGTATGGCAGTGGAAGGAACATTCCGGATCGACCATCACCGGACAAATGCGTCGCATGGGTGCATCAACCGATTGGAGTCGTGAATATTTCACGATGGACGACAAAATGTCCAAGGCGGTTACAGAAGTCTTCGTGCGCTTGTATGAACAAGGTCTGATCTATCGCGGCAAGCGGTTGGTTAATTGGGATCCGGTCTTAAGCACGGCGGTGTCTGATCTCGAGGTAGTTTCGGAAGAAGAAGATGGCAGCATGTGGCACATCCGCTACCCTTTAGTTGATGGTAGCGGTCATCTTACTGTCGCTACGACACGCCCAGAAACATTGTTGGGTGATGTGGCGGTTGCAGTGGATCCTACGGATGAACGCTATGCCCATCTGGTGGGCAAACAACTAACGCTACCGTTGACTGGCCGCACCATACCCGTGATCGCCGATAGCTATGTCGATAAAGAATTCGGTACCGGCTGCGTAAAGATCACACCAGCGCATGATTTCAACGATTATGCCGTTGGTCAGCGCCATGGACTAGCTCAAATCAATATTTTTACGCTGGATGCAAAGATCAATGAAAATTCACCTGCAGCGTATCAAGGCTTAGATCGATTTGCCGCGCGTAAGCAAATCGTCGCTGATCTGGATGCACAAGGTCTGCTTGAATTAGTTAAACCACACAAGCTGATGGTGCCGCGTGGTGATCGTACCGGTGTAGTGATCGAACCCATGCTCACAGACCAATGGTTTGTAGCGATGAGCAAACCGGCGCCTGAGGGAACACACTTTCCTGGCAAATCGATTGCTGAAGTCGCCCTTGAAAAGGTCGCGCATGGCGACATTAAATTTGTGCCAGAGAATTGGAGCACGACATACAATCAATGGCTAAATAATATTCAAGATTGGTGTATCTCGCGTCAGTTGTGGTGGGGACATCAAATTCCTGCTTGGTATAGCGATACAGGCGAAATTTTTGTAGGCCGCACTGAAGCTGAAGCTACGGCCAACGCAACTGCCGCTGGTTACACAGGCAAACTTACCCGCGATGCTGATGTTCTTGATACCTGGTTTTCTTCAGCCTTAGTACCCTTCTCGTCGCTCGGCTGGCCTGAACAAACGCCGGACTACAAACTGTTCTTACCCTCGTCGGTTTTAGTCACAGGCTTTGACATTATTTTCTTCTGGGTCGCGCGTATGGTGATGATGACCACGCACTTCACCGGCAACGTCCCTTTTGACACCGTGTATGTACATGGACTCGTGCGTGATGCTCAAGGACAGAAAATGTCCAAATCCAAAGGCAACACGCTAGATCCGATTGATCTGATCGATGGCATTACCGTCGAAGAATTAGTCGCCAAGCGCACCACCGGGCTGATGAATCCCAAACAAGCCGAGAGTATCGCCAAAGCCACGCGTAAAGAATTTGCGAATGGCATTCCTGCGTATGGCACTGATGCCTTACGCTTTACCATGGCCAGCTATGCATCACTAGGTCGTAATATAAATTTCGATCTCGGTCGTTGCGAAGGCTACCGAAATTTTTGCAACAAGCTCTGGAATGCCACTCGCTTTGTCTTGATGAACACCGAAGGCAAAGATTGTGGATTAGATGATCACGGTGCTGAAGCCTGTGCACCGGGCGGCTATCTGGATTTCTCGCAAGCGGATCGTTGGATAGTCTCACTGCTTCAGCGTACTGAAGCTGACGTTGAAAAAGGATATGCCGAATATCGCTTCGATAATATTTCCTCAGCCATCTACAAATTTATCTGGGACGAATATTGCGACTGGTATCTGGAAGTCGCTAAAGTCCAGATACAGCAGGGCAGCGAAGGTCAGCAACGCGCAACGCGTCGCACACTTTTACGCGTACTTGAAACCGTATTGCGACTAGCGCACCCAATTATTCCGTTCATCACCGAACAGTTGTGGCAAACGGTCGCTCCCTTGTCTGGACGCACACTCAAGGCAGAGGGTGATTCCATCATGGTGCAACCTTATCCACTGCCCAACCTGAAAAAAATCGATGAGCAGGCTGAGGGGTGGATGACTGAACTCAAATCGCTGACCGACGCATGCCGTAATTTGCGCGGCGAGATGCAGCTATCACCTGCACAACGCGTGCCGTTGGTCATCGAAGGCAAGGATCATGCGCGCTTACAAAGTTTTGTTCCTTATCTTCAGGCGCTAGCCAAACTCTCCGAAGTGCAAGTGCTTGCAAGCTTGCCAGAATCACCCGCGCCTGTGCTGGTGGTTGGTAGCACACGATTAATGCTCAAGGTAGAAATCGATATTGCTGCCGAGCGTGAACGTGTGAACAAAGAAGTAGCACGACTCGAGGGCGAAATTGCCAAAGCAAATGCCAAGCTCAGTAATGAAAGCTTCGTTGCACGCGCACCGGCGGCAGTCGTAGCGCAAGAAAAAGAACGAGTCGCAGGTTTTTCTGAGACCCTCACAAAACTTCGCGAACAACTAATCAAACTAGGTTAAGCCTGGAGGAGAACTGACGATGCTTCGACGACTTTTACTTGCCTTGCTACTTAGCAGTACAACGATTTTTTCTTACGCTGCCGATGTGGCTTCACCCGTGGGTGTGTGGCGTACGATTGATGACAAAACCGGCAAAGAAAAATCACTGGTGCGCATTACCGAAGTGAATGGCGAATTTCGTGGCACGATAGAAAAATTATTTCGTGAACCGAATGAAGATCCAAATCCTAACTGCGACAAATGCAGTGGCGAGAAAAAAAATAAACCCGTGATAGGCATGGTGATCTTGACTGGCCTAAAACACGATGGCGATATGTATTCAGGCGGTGAAATTCTCGATCCGGCCAATGGCAAAACCTACAAGTGCAAAACCTGGCTGGAAGATAAAGGTAAAAAGCTGCATGTGCGCGGCTTTATCGGCATGGCACTATTAGGTAGAACTCAAATCTGGATACGGGAAGAATAAGAAAGTGTGTTGAATGCTCAACATACCATGCATCAGAATTATTCAGAATCCCACAGATCACCATTCGGACTCGTACGTGGTGCAGCCACCCCGAAATGTTTGTAGGCAATCGGCGTGGCAATTCGTCCGCGTGGTGTGCGCTGTAAATAACCCTGCTGTATGAGATAGGGCTCAAGCACATCTTCTATAGTGTCGCGCTCTTCTCCGATGGCAGCGGCTAAATTATCTAAACCCACTGGACCGCCGCTAAATTTAAACAGCACGGCCTCTAACAACTTACGATCCATTAAATCAAAACCAACGGGATCGACATCCAACATGTGTAATGCGGCATCGGCCATCGCTTTGGTAACGTCACCCTTGCCTTTCACTTCAGCGTAATCACGCACTCGGCGCAACAAGCGATTCGCAATTCGTGGCGTACCACGACTACGTTTTGCGATTTCTAACGAACCCTCATCATCAATCGGTGTATGCAGTAGCGCCGCGCTGCGCGTCACAATCCGTGCGAGTTGTTCTGGTGTGTAAAACTCAAGTCGTGCAACGATGCCAAAACGATCGCGCAAAGGATTGGTCAACATACCGGCACGTGTGGTCGCACCGACTAACGTGAAAGGCTGCAGATCTAAACGCACCGATCGTGCAGCTGGGCCTTCACCGATCATGATATCGATCTGGTAATCCTCGAGTGCTGGATACAAAATTTCTTCTACCACTGGCGACAAGCGATGTATCTCATCGATGAAGAGCACATCATTCGCTTCGAGATTGGTGAGTAAGGCGGCTAGATCGCCCGCGCGTTCGAGCACGGGGCCAGATGTCTGACGAAGATTTACACCCATTTCGCGCGCAATGATGTGAGCGAGAGTTGTTTTACCCAAACCGGGTGGGCCAAACAATAAGGTGTGATCGAGGGCTTCGCCACGCTGACGTGCAGCCGTAATAAAAATTTCCAGCTGACTGCGAATTTTTTCTTGGCCTACGTACTCATCGAGTTTATGCGGCCGCAGCGCTCGCTCTATCGCTTCTTCGTTGGGCGAAGTTGGCTTGGCATCAATGATGCGCTGCTCGCTGAAATCGTCGGTCTGAATACTCATGGCTGCATTGTAGCCTGATGATGGCGACTCAGGCCTTGGACAACGCTTTCAGTGCATGGCGTATGCCATCGGATACGGAACTTCCAGCGGGCACCTGCTTTAATGCGAGCAGACCTTCTTTTTCCGAATAGCCCAAGGCCAGTAAGGCATTTAATACATCGGCATTATCGTTTTGAGCCACTGCACCCGGCCCCAGATCTGCGCCAAGTTTACCTTTGAGTTCAAGCAGCAAACGTTCACCGGTCTTTTTGCCTATACCGGGAATTCGGGTGAGACGACCGACCTCTTGCAAGCTGACGGCTTGCGCCAAATCCGCTACCGACATGCCCGACAAAATAGACAAGGCCGTACGCGCACCGACGCCTGAAATTTTGATCAATTCGCGAAACAGCTCGCGCTCTTGCGCTGACCCAAAGCCATACAGTAATTGCGCGTCTTCTCGCACCACCATGTGAGTGAGTAGTGTAATTTTTTCACCAGCTGCAGGAAGATTGTAAAAGGTGCTCATGGGTACGCTGACTTCGTAGCCAACACCATTGCAATCGACTAATAGATGCAATGGGTTCTTGTCGACCAACACACCAGAGAGACGACCAATCATGAAATATCTCGCGATAAAAAATAGTAAGGAATCATAGCCCAGCGAGGCTTCATCCGATCAAACGGCCACCACGCACACGCAAACCTTTTTTTGCTAGCTCAGGCGCTAATCCAGCAAGGGTAGCCAAACCGGCTCCGCTATGTGCATGGCAGATGGCCACACCCAGCGCATCGGCCGCATCGGTACCCGGCAGACCTTCTAATTTCAGCAATCGTTGCACCATCGCTTGCACTTGTGATTTTTGCGCCTTACCTTGTCCGACCACAGCTTTTTTAACTTGCAATGCGGTGTACTCAGCAACCGATAATTGAGCGCTGACCAGACCACAAATAGCCGCACCACGTGCTTGGCCGAGCAATAGCGTTGATTGGGGATTGACGTTAGAAAAAACGATTTCGATCGCAGCGCAATCGGGTTGATAGTTGCTAACCACCTGCCCTACGCCCTCCAGAATGACCTTGAGTCGCGAGGGTAAATCGCCATCGGGCACCTGAATCGTCCCCGATGCAATATAGGAAAGCCGCTGGCCTTCTTTGCGAATCACACCAAAGCCGGTAACCCGCAGACCAGGATCAATGCCAAGAATTTTCATGGCCCATTATGACAGCAGCAGTCGCTCGGGGTGATGTTGATCAATGCACGGATTAATGCCGGAAATGTCGCGTACCGGTGAGGGCCATGACGATGCCGTGTTCATTCGCCGCATCGATAACTTCCTGATCGCGCATGGAACCGCCTGGCTGCACCACCGCCGTAGCGCCAGCGGCGACCACGACATCAAGACCATCACGAAACGGGAAGAACGCATCAGAAGCCACTGCAGAACCTGCGAGTGTAAGACCTGCGTTTTGCGCTTTAATCGAC
>JBIIQR010000289.1:0-3036 GCA_044341985.1 Burkholderiaceae bacterium | reverse complement strand
GTGTTTATCGTAATCAGACTGCGAAATAACGCCTTTTTTCAATAATAAATCCATCAGCGATTTCATATCGTCAGAGGCGAATACTGGCGCCGACAATGAAGCACACAATGTTGCAACAGCAATAGTGATACGCTTGGCTGAAAGCACGCGGGTTTGAGGTTTGTTCATTAGTTTTCTCCGTTAAAAATCGTAAGAAAATCCGAAAAGGGACAAAAATACCTGTCCTCGCTTTTTAGATTTCGCTTGATGTCGGATTATTAGGAGGAAATTTTTCAACTTCATGACATGCATCAGCTGAAGAGTCGTTGAGAACATCAACAGCAGACCCAAGTACCCAATAACAACAGTGATTTAAAATATCGCTCATCCGTCATCAAGACGTCACAATGAAAGCTCAAATTCGAATGTTGTCTTTGAAATTCTTTGGAATCTCCTGAACATGCTGGCCGCCATTGATCTCGGCTCAAATAGCTTTCGCATGCATATCGGCCATTTCGATGGCGAGCAGATTCGCATCCTGAATACCGCCCGCGAGCCTGTTCGGCTAGGCGCAGGACTTGATAAGCGTGGAAACATCACGGTTCAGGCAATGCAAACAGCACTGGCTTGCTTGGGTCGTTTCTCTGAAATACTTCGCTCTGTCCCCTTGTCCGCCGTACGAGTAGTGGGTACCAACACACTTCGCATAGCAAAAAACAAAGACGCGTTTCTTGAGCTTGCCGAAAAAGCAATCGGCTACCCCATTGAAATTATCTCGGGCGAAGAAGAAGGCCGCCTGATTTATCTTGGCGTCTCTTCCACACTTGATTTACCTGACGAACGTCGATTAGTCGTTGATATTGGCGGAGGCTCAACCGAATTAGTATTAGGGCAGGGCAGCCAAATCGAAAGTGTTGAATCCTTCAGTGTGGGTACCGTCAACACGGCGCTAGACTTTTTCGGCAACGATAAGATTACTGAATCGACATTTGCTGAGGCAGTTCTCAACGCTCGTAGTTATTTCGAAGATGGCATGGAGCCGTTTCACCCACGACTGTGGACTGTTTCCTACGGTTCTTCAGGCACCATGCGAACCTTAGCGGAGCTAATTCAAGCGCACTCGCTAGGTGATGGCGGTCTTTCACTAAAAAGTCTGCGCGCTTTGCGCGATTTGCTGATTGAATGTGGACGCGTTAGCAAAACCGAACTCATAGGCATTAAACCCGAACGCAGTGCGGTGGTACTGGGTGGTCTTCCCATTCTGTTGGGGCTGTGTCAAGAATTAGGCATGCGTGACATGCAACCCGTCGAAGCCGGCTTACGTATGGGTGTACTGTGGGATCTGCACTTACGTCGCAGCAGTAAAGATCGCCGCCGTGATTCAGTGCGTGAATTTGGACGGCGCTTTGGCGTGAATGAAGCGCGCGGCGCAAGAGTTAAAGCCAACACCCAAGTGCTGCATGCGCAGCTTGAACCTGAAACAGATCATTACGATCGGTTACTTGCATGGGCTGCTCGATTGCATGAAGTGGGAATGGCGGTATCGCATAGCGGTTTCCACAAGCATGGTGCCTACCTGACTCTGAACGCTGATCTACCCGGATTTACAAAACAAGAGCAACACATTCTCAGCATCCTCGTACTGTCACAAAAGGGCAATTTAAAAAAAGTGACCGAAGCCTTATCGTTACCCGATTTGGCAAAGGCCATTCTCTCTTTGAGACTCGGCATATTATTTAGCCATTCGCGCATCGACTTGAGCGAAGAATTAGTTGGCGTAAGAATTCGTCACAAAATTGAAATTGATATTCCTGCCACCATGTTGCGCAAACATCCAACACTCGCTCACTGGCTACAAAAAGAACAAGCTGCCTGGGCAGAGGTCGATAGGCCCATGGCCGTTCGGCAATACTGAATCCCGTCACAGCGATACGCGAAAATCGCACTTAGGCGCAACACCGTTTCTGCGCTACTAATTCATCATCGTTTAACATTAGCGTGTTTACATGCGTGCTACTACTAAGCTTCGGAGTTTTCATGACCCACACCTCTGCCGACTGCCCAAACATGCTGACTGACACAGAAAACGATTCATCCAACCCTGAATTCGCTCAGATTCTTTCGGAACGCCTTTCACGACGCGAGATGCTCAAGGGCTCATTCGGTGCAGCCGCAGCGGTATATTTTGGTAGCAGTAGTCTGTTGCTATCAGCAACAGGAGAAACACGCGCGGCCACTGGTGCGTTAAAACTAAACTTCGCCGCAGTCTCTAAATCATTGGATGACAAAGTCACGCTAGCTCAAGGCTATTCGTATCGAATCATTTCAAGCACAGGTGATCCTCTGGCTGAGGGTATCCCTGCGTATTCCAATAATGGTAGCGAGCGTGCGGAAAGTTTTAATAAGCGTGTGGGTGATCATCACGATGGCATGCATTTTTTTGGCTTAGGAAAAAATGGGCTATGGAGTCCGCTAGCCTCTGATCGAGGTCTTCTATGTGTGAACCATGAAAGTGTTACTGCCGGATTTCTACATCCAACGGGAGCGACGATCGTTGACGAAAAACGACCAAACGACAATGAAGTCATGAAAGAAATGCTCGCGATTGGCATGTCGATTGCTGAAGTAAAAAAAGTCGGGCAAAGTTATACGCTAGTACAAAATTCCCGCTTCAATCGACGTGTCACCTCAATGACCGATATGGAAATCACCGGCCCTGCTGCGCGTAGTGCGTCGATGATTACTAAGTACTCCGTTACAGGCACACGTACCCGCGGCACTATCGGTAATTGTGCGAATGGTCATACGCCTTGGGGTACGTATCTTACCTGTGAGGAAAATTGGGCATACTTTTTCCGACGTCCATCGACGGATGACAGCAAACGTAGTCAGCGCGAAATCGCTTCGTTAAAACGCTATGGCGTCAAAGGAAATAGTTTGTCGTTGTGGGCAACCGTGCAACCCGACACTGCCGACAATCGTTTTGGTCGTTGGGATGCCAGCGTTACCGGCACATCAAGCGATGGTAGTGACGACTACCGTAACGCGCCTAACACC
>JBIIQR010000200.1:0-4027 GCA_044341985.1 Burkholderiaceae bacterium | reverse complement strand
GAGAAACGAAAGCGCCCATCCGTATCCGTTGGCGTGCGTCCAAATCCGCTAAAAATTTTCTCAACCGGCAGATCGCGATTATCCAATGGATGTGCGTATTTACCGTGAGCGTTTGCCTGCCAAATTTCAATCATGCCATCCGGTATAGGTAAGCCATCCGCATCACGTAATTGCCCTTGAATGACGCAACGCTCACCTGCACTATCTGATGTTACTAATTCAGTCGTGTTTAACCAATCTAAGCCTATGTGCAAATACGGTCCTACTGTTTGCGATGGTGTGAATCCTGAACTCATCTCATTTCTCCATCGGCGTCGCATGCCGGCCGCGCAAAATGATATCGAAGCGAAAGCCTAAGGCAAAATCGGGTTCAGTCAATTCAAGTGCAAATTGCGAAATCATTCGTTGCCGAGCCCGTTCATCCGGCACACAGTTATAGATAGGATCAAATTCCAATAGCGGATCCCCCGGAAAATACATCTGCGTGACTAAACGTGTTGCAAATGCCTGACCAAACAATGAGAAATGTATGTGCGCAGGTCGCCAGGCATTCGGATGATTACGCCAAGGATAAGCACCCGGTCGTATGGTAGTGAAGCGGTAATGGCCTTCTGCATCCGTCATCGTTCGGCCAGTACCACTAAAGTTAGGATCTAACGGCGCCTCATGCTGATCATTTTTATGTTGATAGCGTCCGGCTGCATTCGCCTGCCACAGTTCAATCAAGGTATGTGGAACGGCTTTACCATCTTCATCTAACACACGACCTGCAACCAAGATACGTTCCCCAATAGGCTCACCTGCATGCTGACGCGTTAGGTCTGCATCATTGGGTGCGACACGATCATGGCCAAACACAGGGCCAGTCAACTCAGATAAAGACTGAGGTAAAAGAATTAAGGCTTGGGATGGGGAACGGTTAACGGTAGACCCATACGCAGGTGAAAGATAGTCAGGCTGACTACCCGCTGCCGGCATGCGGTAGGGACGAAGATCCAACATGGTGTTCCTTGTCTCGGGATTTATTTTATGGCCTTAGGCCTATTCTCGCTCACACTCGCTCTATCATCAACGCGATGCCCTGTCCCACGCCGATACACATAGTACAAAGCGCATAACGCCCACCGGTTCTATGTAACTGGTACATCGCCGTGGTAACTAATCGCGCACCACTCATACCTAGCGGATGACCCAGCGCGATAGCTCCACCATTTGGATTAACGCGTGCATCGTTGTCTGCAATACCTAATTCACGCAAAACTGCCAGCCCCTGAGCGGCGAAGGCTTCATTCAACTCAATCACATCCATTTGATCGAGTGTCATACCGGTCAGTTGCAATAATTTTTTAACGGCAGGTACTGGACCGATACCCATCACGCGAGGTGCTACACCCGCAGTGGCCATACCCACGATACGAGCGCGCGGTGTCAGAGCATACTCTTTAGCATGCGCTTCATCGGCTAATAATAAAGCACACGCGCCGTCATTTACACCCGACGCATTACCCGCGGTAATGGTGCCATCCACCTTCACCACGCCTTTTAATTTAGCCAGCGCTTCTACACTGGTGACGCGTGGATGTTCATCATTCATCACGGTGATCGACTCACCTTTTTTCTGCGGAATGATTACGGGAATAATTTCATCAGCGAGCACACCAGAAGCCTGTGCAGCGGCAGCTTTGTTTTGACTAGCCACGGCAAACGCATCTTGATCGGCGCGGCTGATGTGATAGTCGGTCGCGACGTTTTCAGCGGTCTCAGGCATAGAATCAACACCGTACAGAGCTTTCATCTGCGGATTAACGAAGCGCCATCCTATGGTGGTATCAAATATCTGCGCGTTTCGCGAAAAAGCGCTATCAGCCTTACCCATGACAAAGGGTGCTCGTGTCATGGATTCAACGCCGCCTGCAATCACCAAGCCTGCTTCTCCCGATTTAATCATGCGTGAAGCAGTTCCCACCGCATCCATCCCAGAACCGCACAAGCGATTAAGCGTGACACCTGGAACGTCTATCGGCAAACCAGCCAACAACAATGACATACGAGCGACATTACGATTATCTTCACCGGCTTGATTTGCGCAGCCAAAAATAACTTCCTGTACCGCACTCCAATCCACGGTGGGGTTACGCTCTTGCAGCGCGCGTAGTGCGAGCGCACCGAGATCATCAGCGCGCATGTCTTTTAATATGCCACCGAAGCGACCAATCGGTGTACGGATGGCATCACAGATAAAGGCTTGTTTCATCATTCTCTTCTAGTTATCAATGGTTAAATAAGCCAAGCCATTCAGGCGGCAGTCAGTGGTACGCCCGACATTTTTTCAAGCTCTTGTAACGTGAGTCCCTCGGCCATCTCGCGTACGATAAGACCTTTCGCAGTGATATCAATCACTGCCAGATCAGTATAGATACGACTCACGCACGCCATGCCTGTAAGTGGATAGGTACAGTGCTCTACAATTTTGCTTTCGCCGCTTTTGGTTTGATGTTCCATCATCACGAATACGCGTTTGGCTCCTATCGCCAGATCCATCGCGCCACCAACCGCAGGAATAGCATCCGGTGCACCGGTATGCCAATTCGCGAGATCACCTTGTTTGGAAACCTGAAAAGCACCTAATACGCAGATATCGAGATGGCCACCACGCATCATGGAGAATGAATCGGCGTGATGAAAATACGCTCCTCCAGTCAATAACGTCACTGGCTGCTTACCCGCATTAATTAAATCTTCATCTTCTTCACCTTTGGCAGGCGCTGGTCCCATACCTAAAATACCATTTTCGCTATGCAGAAAAACTTCGCGCGAAGGATCGAGATGATTGGCCACTAAGGTTGGCAAACCAATACCGAGATTGACATAGGATCCTTCTGGAATATCTCGTGCCACGCGGCTAGCGATCTCATCTCTGGTAAATCGCTTCATGCTGTCACTCCGTTGAGCTTAACTACGTGTTGAACAAAAATACCTGGAGTGACAATTACCTCCGGATCCAACTCGCCCAACTCAACCACTTGATCAACTTGCACTATCGTGCATTTGGCCGCCATCGCCATGATAGGACCGAAGTTACGTGCTGCTTTACGATAAACCAGATTGCCCCAACGATCTGCTTTCAAGGCTTTAATGAGTGCGAAGTCGGCGTGAATCGGATACTCCAACACATAATTTTTCCCATTGATTAGCCGCGTCTCTTTACCTTCTGCTAGCAAGGTGCCATAGCCCGTCGGTGAAAAGAACGCACCAACGCCTGCACCTGCTGCACGAATACGCTCAGCGAGATTACCTTGCGGCGTTAATTCAAGCTCTAATTCACCGCTGCGATAGAGACCATCAAACACGTAGGAATCAGTTTGACGCGGAAAAGAACAAATGATTTTTTTCACACGACGCGCAGCCAGCAGCGCCGCTAAACCGGTATCGCCATTGCCAGCATTGTTATTGACTATCGTTAGATCGGTCGCACCTTGATCAATCAGTCCGTCGATTAATTCACGCGGCATGCCCGCATTACCAAAACCACCAATCATGATGGTCGCACCGTCATGAATACCCTCAAGCGCTTCCCGCAAGCCGGACACAATTTTATTCACCACAAAATAATCCTTTACCGATGAGAGGCTAAAAAAAATTTCTAGCCATTCTCGGCTCATGTAATTACTAACCACTAGTAAGCACTGATGTAAAAAACAAGATATCTCTCGAGTAATGGGTCTAGGCTAAACCCTAGCCTGTATTGATACCGCGTAGTACTGCTGTGCTGGCTAGCCATAACAATGACAATAAATCAGCTCCTCCCGCAGGTGTTCTTGCGGAACAGTTATTTCAAGTATCAATCCGATAATCGAACAAATGAATGAATACAGAACAATTCGCCAGTGTATAGGGCGCATAAATCGACCGCAAGGCTGCCCGTTTATTTTGTGTTCGGTGGTCGAACCGTGAGATGGCAGACTGCAGTCAGTGTCAGGCTTACGCAACGAAAAATTGGGTTTCGACTAGCGACCGAATCGAGTTA
>JBIIQR010000198.1:0-4050 GCA_044341985.1 Burkholderiaceae bacterium | reverse complement strand
GGCTGCCACGATTATTATTTGGTGGATGAATCTCAGATTGAACCAGCCGTGTTCATCGTGGAGGCGTGTCTATGTCAAAGCAAATAGCTGAATTGTTTACGTCTATTGTGGCGGCTCCGTTTGGAGCGATTGGTATTCGTGTAGAACGTGGAGAATTACGTGAGCTCACCTACCTGCCACCGGAGTACGAACCTAAACCCGGCGAAGACTCTTTATCAAAAAAAATAGCGAAGCAAGTTCAGGCGTATTTCAAAAATCCAGACTTTGAATTCGATATCGATTTGCCTGTTGTCGGCTCAGATCATCAGCGCAAAGTGTGGGACGTGATTAATGCAATCCCCCGAGGTAGTGTACTGACCTATGGTCAAGTAGCGAAGCGCATTAGTTCCGCTCCGCGCGCCGTGGGTCAGGCCTGTGGTTCGAATTGGTATCCACTGATCATTCCCTGTCATCGAGTCACTGCGGCAAGCGGGATTGGCGGCTTTGCGCGTCATGATGGTGGTTTTCATCAGAACGTAAAGCGCTGGTTGTTACGGCATGAGCAGGTACCTGGATTTTGATGACGGGGGCAACAGACAAACCCGCAGCAGTCGGCCAAGAAATCGCTGATGAATTTTGCGATGCCTTATGGCTCGAAGATGGTTTGTCGCGCAATACACTCGATGCCTATAAGCGCGACGTGCTTTTGTTTGCAGCTTGGCTCAACTCTGAGCGCAACAAGAATTTGCATGAAGTTACCGACATCGATTTAAATGCGTATTTTGCTTTTCGGCATACCACCACCAAGGCGAGTTCATCGAATCGTCGACTAGCCGTCCTCAGGCGGTTTTATCACTATGCTTTGCGCAACGGACAGATTCAGATGGATCCTTGTTTGAAGCTGAAATCAGCAAAGCAACCACCTCGTTTTCCTAAGACACTCTCCGAACAGCATGTCGAATCTCTGTTGGCTGCGCCAGACGTTGCAACACCACTCGGTCTGCGCGATCGAACAATGCTCGAGGTTATGTATGCCAGTGGTTTGCGTGTTTCTGAATTGGTTCTTCTTAAAACAATAGAAGTTGGTATGAATGAAGGTGTCTTGCGTATTACTGGTAAGGGTAATAAAACGCGCTTGGTGCCGTTTGGTGAAGAAGCCAGAGTGTGGATAGAGCGCTATTTGAAAGAAGCACGACTCACTATACTTAATGGAAAGGTAAATGATGCCTTGTTTGTGACAGCGCTTGGCGGTCCAATGACGCGCCAGATGTTTTGGACGTTGATAAAAAAATATGCATTGCAGGCCGATGTTCATGTTCCCTTATCGCCGCATACACTACGCCATGCGTTTGCAACCCATTTGTTAAATCATGGTGCAGATTTACGTGTGGTTCAGCTTTTGCTAGGACATGCAGATATTTCTACCACTCAGATTTACACTCACGTAGCGCGTGAGCGACTTAAAAAAATTCATTCGCAACATCATCCGCGAGGCTAGTTAGGTGCGCGCTTTATCAGTTGAATTCAGTGTGATGACTTTCGACTCCTGTACTATCCGCAGCTTGCCTATGTCACTCTCTCCTTTTAGTAAAGTTTTGATATGACTGCCGTTATTTTTATCCTTGCTGCCTATTTGTTGGGTTCGGTTTCTTTTGCGATCGTGGTAAGTAAACTGTTTAAGTTAGACGATCCACGCACCTATGGATCGCAAAATCCTGGGGCCACTAATGTACTAAGAACGGGCAATAAGGCTGCTGCTGCACTGACCTTGTTGGGTGATTGCGTTAAAGGCTGGATTGCGGTTGCGGCTACGGTGTATTTGAATCAATCATTGCAGTTGGGTGATGAAGTAATTGCTGGGGTGGCCTTCGCCGTTTTTGCCGGACATTTGTGGCCAGTGTTTTTTCGATTTCAAGGCGGCAAAGGTGTCGCAACCGCTTTGGGTGTTCTGCTAGGATTAAATCCTCTACTGGGCTTGGCGACGTTAGCGACTTGGCTAATCATTGCGCGCGCATTTCGCTATTCGTCTTTGGCTGCATTAGCAGCGGCGGTGTTTGCGCCTTTTTACTACGCCTTGTTGTTTGGTGTGCGAGCGCAATTGCTCGCGGTGGCGGTTATGAGTGCCTTGCTCATATATAGACATCGAACCAACATCGCTAATCTGCTGAGTGGCAAAGAAAGCCGGATAGGGCAGAAAAAAGAACAACCTGCAGATTCAAGCGAAGAGCATGGGGCCAGCAATCAAGGTGGCTGAAAAATGAGGTCGAATTTCAGCGCAATTCGTGTAATGGCCAGCGCGGCTTGACTGTAAATCCATAATCACGGCTAGCTGCATTCGGATTACGTTGAAGTCTGAGTGCGCCGGCAAAAGCAATCATCGCGCCATTGTCAGTGCAGAGTTCCAGTTCAGGATAAAACACTTGAAAATGTTTTTTGCGGGCTGCTGAGTTTAGTCCTTCACGCAATTGCGTGTTAGCGCCAACGCCTCCTGCAATCACTAAACGTTTCAATCCTGTTTCTTTCAAAGCGGTTTGACATTTAGCCACAAGTACATCAACGATCGCATCTACAAATGATCGAGCGATATTTGCCTTATCGTTTTCATTCAACTCACCGGGATGATTTTTTACCAGTGTGAGTACGGCCGTTTTCAATCCTGAAAAACTAAAATCACAATTTTTAGAATGCAGCATGGGGCGCGGTAATGCATACACGCTAGGATCACCTAGCTCCGCCAAGTGCGAAATAGCTGGGCCACCCGGATATCCCAGCCCAAGTAATTTGGCGGACTTATCAAACGCTTCGCCCGCCGCATCGTCCAGCGTTTCACCAAGTAGTGCGTATTCGCCGACGCCATCAACGCGCATCAACTGCGTGTGTCCACCAGAAACCAGTAGCGCGACAAATGGAAATTCTGGTGCATTCTTCGATAGCATCGGCGACAGCAGATGGCCTTCGAGATGATGAACACCGAGTACAGATTTTCCGAGCGCTAGTGCCAGGCCATTAGCGATAGAGGCGCCGACTAACAAAGCACCAGCTAGTCCAGGTCCTTGCGTATAAGCGATGGTATCAATAGCTGATAAAGACAGCCCACTATCTAAAAGAATTTTTTCTAACAGAGGAATCGCTCGTTTAACGTGATCGCGTGAGGCAAGTTCGGGTACTACTCCGCCGTACTCTTCATGCATCGCTACTTGTGAATGAAGAGCGTGCGCAAGCAAGCCGCGCTCGGTGTCATATAGCGCCAGACCTGTTTCGTCGCAAGAGGATTCAACGCCAAGAACAATCATTTGAGGAAAGTGAAAACAGTTAGTGAATGCTGCATTTTAGAGTAAAGCTCAATGGGACATAGATTTAACGTGTCCAGCTACAGAGCGGTCAAGCGATCACTCAGGCCAGTATCGGATATTCGTTGTAAGCTTCTGCACTATGGATAGTCATCAATCAGTATTTTCAGCCGCGCCTTTTATACGCGAAATCGCGCGTGGCAAGAAAGGCGCGCGCGACCTCTCTCGAGAAGACGCGCGTATGCTGTTTGCCGCTATGCTGAATGGTGAAGTCTCTGATCTTGAGCTAGGTGGCTTCTTAATAGGCATGCGCATCAAGGGGGAATCAGTTGCTGAGATTGCCGGCTTTTTAGACGCTGTGGAGGCTTCATTTGATGCTTTGCCTATGCCCGAGGCTGAATTCGCACCTGTAGTTATCCCAAGTTATAACGGTTCGCGACAATTCCCCAATTTGACGCCGTTGCTAGCTTTGTTGTTAGCGCGTGAGGGCGTACCCGTTTTAATGCATGGTCTGTTGAGCGATCCCGGTAGAGTCACCAGTGCAGAAATACTGCAGCTGCTCGGAGTTCAACCAGTAACGCAACACGATGATCGACACGATGTTGTGTTGCATAGTTTTGAAAAACGCCAGCCGGTATTTTTCCCTATTCAGTGGCTTGCTCCCCGCGTGCATCGTTTGCTGGAAGTGCGGCGCGTATTAGGCTTACGTAATTCAACCCATACGTTAGTGAAGATCATGCAGCCTTTTATGCAGCCCGCATTGCGTTTGGTGTCGTACACC
>JBIIQR010000199.1:0-4050 GCA_044341985.1 Burkholderiaceae bacterium | reverse complement strand
TGCGATCAGAGCAAGATAGTTTCGGGATGATAGATATACCTCAACATTGTCTGTGGGGTGCACAAACCCAGCGCTCACTCCAGCATTTTGTAATTTCTACTGAAACGCTGCCGAAAGAATTCATCCGTGTTTTGGCGCGAGTTAAACGAGCTGCAGCGATAGTCAATCGCGATGATGGACGACTATCCATTGAATTGGCTGATGCAATCATCCAAGCAGCGGGTGAAGTGGTGACGGGTCAGCATGACAATGAATTCCCCTTGTCCGTATGGCAAACGGGTTCAGGTACACAAACCAATATGAATATGAATGAGGTATTGGCGAATCGCGCTTCTGAATTGCTCGGTGGCGAGCGCGGTATGCAACGCAAAGTACATCCGAATGATCACTGCAATCTTGGGCAGTCCTCTAACGACGTTTTTCCAACAGCGCTGCATGTGGTCATTGCATCAGAGACGAAAGATAAATTGTTACCGTCTCTGTATCAGCTGATGCAGGCGATAGATCATAAGGCGACTCAGTATGCGTCTCTGGTCAAAATGGGGCGAACCCATCTGCAAGATGCGATGCCTATGACGCTGGGTCAGGAATTTTCTGGCTACGTTGCGCAACTGCAGTTAGGCGCAACAGCGATTCAATTGGCGCAAGTCAATCTTTATGCGTTAGCTATTGGTGGCACCGCGGTCGGCACCGGATTTGGCGTCACTGAAGATTTCGGCAGTAAGGTGGCGCAGATACTGTCGTCAGAGTTAGTATTACCATTTGTAAGCGCTGAAAATAAATTCGCAGCCTTAGCTGGGCATGAAGCGATGACGATTTCACATGCCGCTCTAAAAACATTGGCGTGTGCCTTAATTAAAATAGCCAATGACGTGCGCTGGTTAGCGTCGGGCCCGCGTTGCGGGTTGGGTGAGCTGACGCTGCCTGAAAATGAACCGGGTAGTTCCATGATGCCAGGCAAAGTCAATCCTACCCAATGCGAAGCTATCGTTATGCTATCGCTTCAGGTGTTGGCGAATGATGTGGCAATCAGTAGTGCGGCAGCTGCCGGTAATTTTGAGTTGAATGTAACTAAACCACTGACCGCGCATGCGTACCTTCAAAGCTTACTTGTATTAAGCGATGGAATGACTAGTTTTACTCGCAATTGCATCACGGGCTTAGTGGCCAATGGCCTCCGTATGACTGAATTGGTCGAGTCCTCACTCATGCTAGTCACTGCGTTGGTCCCGCATATCGGTTATGACAAAGCAGCGGCCATTGCAAAAGTAGCTAACGTTGAAAAATGGACTTTGCGTGAAGCTGCACTAGCCTCAGGCTATGTCAGTGCCTATCAATTCGATAGCTGGGTAAAGCCTGTTAGCATGACTCGCGTAAGCTAGATAAACATGGGCTAACTACCTATGCGCAGCAAGCCTAACTTTGCTCAACTTACTGCGCATTACATCGGAACTTAACGTGGAGCGCCTCTGCGCAGCAAATTCACTACTGCCAGCAAAATGATCGCACCCAGTAGCGAAACCACTAAAGAAGCCAGGCTGAAATCATTTTGATTAATGGTGCCCGTTCCAAATAGCGGCGATAGCAGCCAGCCGCCGACCAAGGCGCCCACGATACCAACGACTACATTAAGAACCATGCCTTGTTGCGCATCAGTTTTCATCAATATACTGGCCGCCCAGCCTATCAATCCACCTATCACTATCCAGATAATGAAATTCATGTCGTCTCTCCAGTTAAACCTAAGGGAACCGCACGATTGGCGGTTCTTATTTAGGCATGACTAAAAGCGGCTGGTTCATATTCAACGCACTTCTTATGATCGTGGTGAATAACGCATGTATAGGTTTGTGATCTTGTCCGCTAAGAGCCCTGCTATCCGTGGTGTGTCTGGCAGTATTTCCGGCTTGCATGCACAATAGCGCTATGTGGAGAGATGTACTTTCTCTTTTTGCATGAAAAATTTGGATCAATCAAGACATTCACCCAAGGGAAGTCCATGCAGAATCAAAAACCGAAGGTATTTAGTTGGATCGTGTTTGCCTTTTTGGCTGTATGTACAGTGAGTGCGGACGCTGCGCCATTAAAGCTTGATACAACCAAAAGTTCAGTTTCAGCAGTTTTTAAGCAAATGGGCGTTTCTATAGAAACTAAATTCACTAAATTTTCGGCGCAGATCGATTACGACGCTGCTAAACCACAAAATGCCAAGGCGATTATTGATATCGACATTGCCAGTTTTGATTTGGGCGACCCGGATTACAATCAAGAAGTACAAAAAAAAGAATGGTTTAATGGAGCTCAATTTCCAAAAGCGAATTTCACCGCAGGAAAAATCACTCCATCGGGTGCGGGCAAATTGGAGGTTTCCGGTAAGCTCACCATCAAAGGAAAAACTGCTGACGTGAATTTTCTTCTTACTGTAAAAAAAGAAGGGCCCACACAAATTTTTGAAGGCGCTCTTCCTATTAAACGCTTAGCATTTTCTATTGGTGACGGCATTTGGAAAGATACGAGTGTCGTAGCCGATGAAGTTATGATTAAGTTCCGCATCGTTGGCGCACAATAAAAGGACAGTTTCATGAAGATAGTAAGTTTACTGACAGCTGCTCTTTTAGCGATGGGTAGTTGCTCCGCATTTGCGCAGTCCTACAACATTGATCCCGGTCATACCTATCCAAGCTTCGAGGCAGATCATTTGGGCTTGTCTTTTTGGCGTGGAAAATTTACTAAAACTAGCGGCAAAGTCGTACTCGATAGAGCAGCAGCGACTGGGGGTAGTATAGAAATCACTATCGATGCTAATTCCATTGATTTTGGCCACGCAAAAATGAATGAAAACGTGCGTGGTAAAGATATGTTTAACGCAGAAAAATTCCCGACAATTTCCTACAAGAGTAGTACGCTTAAATTTGAGGGTGATAAATTGGTGGCTGTCGAGGGAGACATGACTTTGCTGGGTGTGACTAAAGCCATGCCGTTAAAAATTAATCACTTTAAATGCATAATGCATCCACTCTTAAAGCGCGAAGTATGTGGTGCGGATGCTTCGGCGCGCTTTGATCGCAGTGATTATGGCTTGAGCTATGGCATTCCCCGCTTTGCTCCTGAAGTGAAACTACAAATTCAAGTGGAAGCTATTCGTGCAGATTAATTTTTTAAGCCATGGGTTTGTAGCAATTGCGTTGACATTAGTTGGCGCGCTGGCGTCGGCCCAGATTATTGATGTGCGCATTGGTAAAGAAGTAGATGAGTCGGCGCTGGTTGAGATTTTAAAATCTGCTGATTTCGTTTTGCTTGGCGAATTGCACGATAATAAATTTCATCACGAGGCTCGCGGACGATTGATTGCTCGCTTTGCTGATCATCGTCGGTCTGTCGTCAGCGAGCATATGCCGGCGCCGAATCAAGTAAATTTTCAGTCAGTCATAAAAGAGGATTTACAAGCAGCAGGCTTTGATGCTGAAGGATGGGATTGGCCCATACATCAGTCGCTGTATGAGCAAATTAAAAATAAAGGACTCACCGTCGTTGGTGGCAACCTCCCTAAAGAGGAGGCGCGAAGAATGTTTTTGCAGGGCGCCAATAGCCTGCCGGAGCGCATGGCGAAAACGTATTCACAGTCTCCTCTTGATCAGGCGGCTGAGCGCAAGCTAGATCATGATTTAGTTGAAGGGCATTGCGGTAAATTGCCTGAGAAGTATTTGCTGAGAATGCGATTTGCTCAGCGAATGACAGATTTGTCTTTGTCACATAATTTGTTAGATCGTCAGCCATCCATTCTGATTGCCGGTAATGGTCACGTACGGCGAGACTATGGGGTGCCACAAATTTTGGCTAGCGTCGCCCCGGAGCGTAAAGTGGTCAGCGTTGGGTTTTTAGAGCAGGGGAGTGACTCTCAGGACCTGCTACAGTCCGTGTCGGGACAGTATGATTTCATTTGGATTACCGAGCGTGCAGAGCGCAAGGATCCTTGTGAGAGTTTCACACTTAAGTAAACCGATACAAAGACAATAGTAAGACAATTTTTTTATAACAATAGTTTACTAG
>JBIIQR010000197.1:0-4072 GCA_044341985.1 Burkholderiaceae bacterium | reverse complement strand
GGATGGTCGGCATATTCATATCTAATATGATGGCGTCAAACGATTTGCGCTCAACCATATCCAATGCTTCGTCACCATCCTTTACCAAGGTGCAACGATGTCCCGCTCTTTCCAATATTTTCTGTAATACTTTTCGATTCGTAGGATTATCTTCAGCGACAAGAATTTCATAGCCTGATTGTTTCTCAGGAACGACAGCAGCCAGCTTGATGGCTACGCCTTCGGTTCTCAGTTGAGCAGGTTTGACACCAATACGACTATGCTCAATATTGATTAAATGCCCATGCAAAACATTGTTCAATGTAATGCGTTGTAATGGAAGCGTAATTATTGAGTACAGACTCATTAACTCCATGCAATGGCAGAGTTCATTCAAAAATTCTTCGCTTCTGGTAACAAGTACACAAGTAAGCTTTCCATTCGCATGAATTTTTTGAAAATATTGTGTGATTGAGCTAATTCGCTCTTTATAACTCTGCAGACTTTCACCATCCAGGCATGGCTGATCAATAAATACTAGCCGTATAGGTTTTCCAGCTAACGTGGCATGCTCTAACGATTCAACGACTTCTTCAACAGTCTGGCAAATTTCGGGACCGATACCGCAAGCCGTCGTTATTTGCCCAAGTAAATTGGGTTGACTTCGCGCCGGACTAAATACCAGGGAACGAATTGAGGCGACAGCCAGTTCGGAAGAAACAGACTCAGATTTCGCTTCTATTCCAAATTCCAGCTCAAACCAAAATTCACTTCCCTCGCCTTGAATACTGCTAAACCCTATTTGACCACCCATCAATTCAACTAATTGCTTGCAAATAGTCGTGCCTAGTCCGGTTCCGCCGAAGCGGCGTGTGGTCGATTCATCGCCCTGCGTAAAACTTTCAAATATTTTGTCTTGCGCGGACATGGGAATACCAATACCCGTATCTTTGACTGAAAATCGCAAACGTATATGACCAAGTGACTTTGCCACAATACTCACACCTACGGAGATTCTTCCTTGCTCGGTGAGTTTGACTGCATTACCAATCAGATTTACTAGTATCTGTCGTAGATGGTGCTGATCACCATTAATTTGAAATGGGACGTCGGAGCAGATGCTATGACTAAGATGAATTTGAAACGGATCGATGCGATACCGAAAAATATCCAAGATGCCTTGGATTATTTTATATAGGTCGAATTGCACTGATTCGACCGACATTTTTCCTGCTTCTATTTTTGAAAAATCTAATACATCTTCGATCTGGGTAAGCATCACTTGCGACGTCGCGGTGAGGCAATCGAGCATCTCGATTTGATCACGATCGAGCTGCGTACTTCGCATCAAGTCAATCATACCTATGATGGCGTTTAGCGGCGTTCTCAATTCATGACTCACCGAGCAAATGAACTGCCTTTTGGCAATATTTGCTTCTTCAGCTCGATCTAGCGCTTTGTATAGTCGCCCAATCAATGTGCTTGAATACATAGATATTAGTAAGGTACCCAACCACAGGCCTACGGCAAGACCTTGATCATCCTGCCAATAAGGCTCTACGACGATCACCAAACCAAATCCGCTAAGTGCCAATACTAGGGCGATTAGCAAATAGGTTCTCCCGAATCTAAAGCCGTAGCCGATGACTATCCATTGATATAAAAAACACAGCGGTGCTGCGTGACTACCACCCACTATGAGTAAGTAAGTTAAGGAAGCAATATCCAACAATATGGACAAGATGCGCCGGATAGGCCTTTCGCCCGGCCAAAAATACACACATGCCGCCATCAAGACGGCAGTAATAACAAATAGAGACGGGACAAATACCAGATTTAGCGCATTGGCTGCTGCGGTCTGCGGGTTCGCGAATTTGAGATCGTTGAAATAATAAATTAGCACCAAGCCAATCAAAACGCGTACTAAGGCTTGCTCAAATTCGTTATCGCGCTTTTCTTTTACATACCTAACCAGTAGCTGAAACACGTAGGAAGAGATAAATTTTTCTTTCATTGCTATGTGCCTGAAGTCATGCAAAGTGGAAAATTTTCATAAGCACGCATCTGAAAAATTTTCATATGTCGCAGACTGTACAAGGGAAAGATGATGCGGCTAAGCGCAAATCAAATTTCACAATCTGTCATGAGGTAAAAGCAAGTGGTAGGGAGAATCGATACACGACTGTGTTCGAGATGCTGAAAGAAGATGCAGCGTAGTGACGGAGATGATTGAGATAAATCTGAACGCTGCAGGAAATTTCTTAGCTTAAGATTGATTTATTAGGCATTTTATGGCGAACCAGCGTTGCTGTCCGGCGCTGGGTTATATGATTCATGGCGTGAAGCAAAACGTAGCGTCGCTATGCGACATTCGCTCCAGCCATGAGTTACTTACGGTGGGTTACTCGAAAAACTCTTTGACTTTATCCATCCAGGATTTACTCTGCGGACTATGTTTGGCTCCACCCGCTTCGGTCAACTTATCGAACTCTTCCAACAGTTCTTTCTGCTTGTCCGTGAGTTTGACCGGCGTCTCAATCAACATATGACAAAACAAATCGCCCGCAATGCCAGAGCGAACTCCCTTAATACCTTTACCGCGCAAGCGGAACGTTTTTCCTGTTTGCGTACCTTCGGGTACCGTAAATGATACTTTTCCACTTAAGGTGGGTACTTCTATTTCTCCACCCAGCGTCGCACGCGCAAACGATATCGGCATTTCACAATGCAGATCATCGCCATCGCGCTGAAATACGGCATGCTGCTTGATATGAATCTCGACATACAAGTCACCGGTCGGACCACCATTCATGCCCGGCTCGCCGTTACCGGTTGAGCGAATTCGCATCCCATCATCAATACCTGCTGGGATTTTTACTTCCAGTGTCTTATTACGTTTTATGCGGCCAGAACCAGCGCAACCACCACACGGATCAGGTATGACCTTGCCCGTGCCATGACACTTGGGGCAGGTTTGCTGAATGCTGAAAAAACCTTGCTGCATACGAACTTGACCATGACCACCGCAAGTACCGCACGTGGTCGGCGATGTTCCTGGCTTAGCACCGGAACCATGACAGGTGTCACATTCATTCCACGAAGGTACACGTATCGTGGTGTCGAAACCATTCGCCGCCTGCTCAAGGGTGATGTCTAAGTTATAGCGAAGATCGGCACCGCGATACACTTGCGGACCGCTACGAGCGCGACCACCGCCACCGCCGAAAATATCACCGAAAATATCGCCAAACGCATCCGAGAATCCACCCGCACCTGCGCCGCCACCGCCGCCGCCCATATTCGGATCGACGCCTGCATGGCCATAGCGATCATAAGCTTCACGCTTTTGAGGATCGGAAAGCATTTCATACGCTTCCTTGGCTTCTTTAAATTTATCCTCAGCGCCCTTGCTATCGGGATTTCGATCAGGATGATGCTTCATCGCTAGCTTGCGATAAGCCTTCTTGATCTCATCGTCCGACGCATTTTTTGCTACGCCAAGTATTTCGTAAAAATCACGTTTAGCCATCTCACATATCCATGCAAAAAACCGGGCAGGAGGCGAAACAGCGCTCCAGCCCGGCGACGTCGATGCAGGCTAGCTGCAGGACGAGGGGAAAATTATTTGTCTTTTACTTCCTTGAAGTCCGCGTCGACCACATCATGTTCGGCGGGCTTAGCACCTGCAGCTGCATCGCCGGGTGCTGCACCGGCAGCCGCACCTGATGCTGCTTGCTGTGCTTGCATATCGGCATACACTTTTTCACCTAACTTTTGTGAAGCTGTAGAAAGTGCTTCTACCTTGGCGTCAATCGCTGCTTTATCAGCACCTTTCAACACGTCTTCAAGATCCTTGATGGCAGCTTCAATTTTTTCTTTCTCACCCGCATCGAGCTTGTCGCCATGCTCGGTCAATGCTTTGCGAGTCGAATGAACTAAGGCATCTCCTTGGTTATGGGCTTCGGCGAGTTCTTTTAAGCGCTTGTCTTCTTCGGCATTCGCTTCAGCATCACGCACCATGCTCTGTATCTCTTCTTCCGTGAGTCCGGAATTCGCTTCGATGGTGACTTTGTTTTCTTTGCCGGTTGCCTTG